>JANOQA010000030.1:0-9810 GCA_031422145.1 bacterium
AAACGTTGACAACTGTGTGTTTTAGTAGGTCGATAACCATAAAAAAGAGTGTAATAATATATACACTCTCATTATGTCTTCATTCCCTCTGTCAAGGGAAAATTGAAGATTATTTTGGAAAATTCTGGGGGGATTTTAGTATCTAGGACTCTTATTCCCCAAGCACATCCGAGAAATCATCTTTTATTTCATCTCAAAGGTAAAGGTGGATACCGTTTCTCGTAGCGAGGAGAGCTAGACAAGCGGCGAGCTGTCTCTTGGGGGATACATCTTGTCCGAGCATAGTTTGTATATCTACATACTTCATACGGAGTATTTCCGAAATATTCATCCCGATAATATTCTCTCCAAATATAGCGGCGGCTGCGGTAGTAATAATGGCGGTATCTCATTCAAAAGAAAACTCTAAGATAGTATCTCCGGTATCAAGTCGAAGATGTACGATCATACTATCTCCACAGCTTCGATTGGACTCTGTATGTGAAAAAGTGGCTCCTGGAAGGGGTCACTTATTTGGGGGATTTTTTGCATACGCAAGGAGCGTTTCCGAAGCTATCGACATATTTAGATCTGTTTTAAGACACTAAATAGACGATCAAGATCACCGAGAGTCGTAGATATTCCTATACTCACTCGTATGCTTCCAGATAGTCCGAGACGGCGATGAAATGGCTCAGTACAGTGATGTCCAGCTCGTACGCAGATATTTTTTTCGGCTAAAAGGTCGGCGAGATCATTGGCATGGAGGGTATCATGTGTAAAAGAAAAGACGCCGATACGATCCTTCCTATCCATACTTCCTATGAGTCGAAAACTCTTTGAGAGACTCTTCCATTGTGTCAGAAAATATTCCACCAGGAGGGATTCATGCTCTTGTATCGATACCATTCCCCCGATCGACTCGATATACTCCAGAGATCTGAGGAGGCTGACGGCTCCCGTCATATTTGGGGTTCCTGGCTCAAAGCGAAATGGGAGTCCCGCTATCTCGTATCCGTCTTCATGGACAAAATTGATAGCTCCACCGCCACCGATACTTGGGGTGAGGGACTTGAGGTGGGATTTCTTGCCATAGAGTATCCCGATCCCAGAGTCAGCGTAGAGTTTGTGTCCAGTAAAAATACAAAAATCCAGATCCAAAGATCGTACGTCCAGAGAAACATGAGGCACTGCCTGGCTCCCATCCATGACAAGATAGGTCTGATCTCCTCGTATCGAGCGTACGAGCTCGGATATGCGATGCCAGTTAAATACTGACCCCGTCACATTAGAAGCTCCTGAAAAAGATACGACTCGAGTATTGGGGGTGAGTTTGGCCAAGAGATCTACTTCATCGATCTGAAATTCAGTCGTGAGCTCCACAAAAACTATTTCAATACCGATACGATCCTGGAGCATCTGCCAGGGGACGATATTGGCATGATGCTCGAGGAGGGAGAGGAGGACTCGATCCCCTCTTTTGAGCTGCCCAGATATCTCGAGTGTAGCAGCGAGGAGATTGAATGATCCTGTGGCATTTGCCGTATATACGATCTCATGATGACTCTCAGCTCAGATATGACGGGCGATAGATTTTTTTGAGTCAGTATAGAGTTTTTCTGATATCTCAGAGAGCTCATAGGCTCCGCGATGAATATTAGCATATCCAGACCTCAGATACTCCGCTACCCCCTCGATGACATGGGTAGGTTTTTGACTCGTAGAGGCACTATCAAGATAGACGATATCAGGATGCGTCGTAAATACGGGGAAGTCTTTTTGAAAATTATACATAGGTGATGTGACTGAGGAGTTCGCTCAGATGATCTGGCAAGATATCTGGAAAGAGAGTACGCACCTTACCCATGAGGATAAGATCTCTCGATACCTCTCGAGAAAGTCATCGGCTCTCTATATAGGTCAGATCATCCGGAGATATACGAGAAAAAGTAGCTCAGTGGCTCGCCTGTACATCATCGGTCGATACACAAAGAGCCGGGATACCACGTATGCGGGCTCCTGGAGCGATGAGAAGATTTTCTTGATGGATAGAGAGAATTGATTTTTGTACTCCGAAAGAAGCCTGTCATTTTGCGGAGACCGATATATTTGCCCCACTTCCTCCGATGGAGAGTATTTGTATCCGTCCACTCGATCTAGAATGAGCCAGAGTCAGTGAAATACTCGTTTGTATAGGGGATATTTGTCCGATGATGAGTACTCGAATATCTATATCAGTATTCTCTTCATTTGTCACAGCAGATATATCAGTAACTCCATCTTTTATGAGGAAGTATACGGTATTCTTTCCCATAAATCGGTACTCTCCTTGAGATCCTTCTAGAACTATACAGCTCCCAGAAAATCCATCTCCTCAAAGAGAAGGAAGAACGATAGACTGAGGAAAAAACTGAAGGGACTGATTATTATTTGACACTTTTATAATTTTCTTAATTATGTACATACCACACCAACCAAAGGAGGAATTATGTGGAAAAAACTGAAGGATTTTGGAGAGGACCACACGTACCTTTTGGTATCTAGTATCCTCTCGGTAGGAATATATGGTGGACTGGCTCTTTGGGGTTTAGTCTCGCTGTATAGCTTTATCTTCTGCTAGCTCGTCCCGATGGACGAGCTTTCTTTTGGTTTTTCGCATTTGAGGGAATATTCCTCGATACGACTCTCAAAACTCGAGGTCACTGCTGGAGCCAGTCGAGATTTGAGAAGGGCGAGTTTATCTTTAGAGATGACCTTTTTATCAAAAGAAAAACTCGAGCCACATCCACATCTCCCCGTCACCTGAGCGGAGGTAAATATCCATTTTCCTTTTGCTTGAGTGAGTCGAGCTCCGTCAAATCTCCCCATTTCCTCAGAGAGACCTCGGACTTTGAGTGGCTCGACCATCCAGACCTCAGCTCAGAGAGCTTCTTCTGGATATTCGTGAGACTCATAGACTCGGACCTTAGTCCCTTCGCATCCTTTCGATACAAACTGTATAAACACCTCCGAAACAGATCGAGTTTTCCAGTCAGCAAGAGTGATAGCATCAAAATATATTTGCATAGTTTTATGAGTGAGATTCGAGCTCCATGGCGATGAGTACATTCATTTCGACGGCGTATTCGAGTGGGAGCTCGCTCACGATCGGAGCGAGAAATCCATTGACGATCATTTGTTTCGCAGCGTCCTCTGAGATACCTCGACTTTCGAGATAAAAGAGAGTTTCTTCGGAGATTTTTCCTACGGAAGCTTCTTGAGAGACGAGTGCATCTGAGCATCCGACTCGGATATCTGGATACGTATCAGATATCGATCGATCATCGAGGAGTAGTCCATCACAGGTGATATTGGATACGGCACCTCGAGCCGATGGTTTGATATCGAGGAGTCCTCGATAGTTGGAGATACCTCCTCATTTGGAAAGTGATTTTGAGATGACTTCTGAGGTAGTATCTGCTCCGATATGGATCACCTTCGCTCCCGTATCAGCTACCTGTCATTCGTTGGCAAACACGACTCCGATATGTCGAGCTTTTGAAGCCTTTCCTTTCAGGATCGAGCAGGGGTAGAGCATCGTGATACCCGATCCCAGATTTCCTCCCACCCATTCGATAAATCCTCCATCATCTACGATCGCCCGTTTTGTATTGAGATTATAGGTATCGATCGACCAGTTTTCGACCGAGCTATACCGCATTTTCGCATGTTTCCCGACGTAGATTTCGACACATCCCGCATGAAGACTCGAGACTCCATATTTTGGAGCCGAACATCCTTCGATATAGTGAGCCTCAGCCTCATCTTCTATGATGATGAGGGTATGTTCAAATTGTCCTCCTGCCTTGGCGTTCATACGAAAATACGCCTGGAGTGGCTCGGTGATCTTGACTCATTTTGGGACATAGAGAAACGTACCCCCACTCCATACCGCTCCATGAAGGGCCGCAAAAGTATGATCATTTGCTGGGACGGCTCGCATAAAGTATCGCTTCAATACCTCCTCATGACGATGAACTGCGATCGACATGTCTTCAAATATCACCCCTTGAGCAACGAGCTCGGATTTGAGACTATGATAGACGACTTCGCTATCATACTGAGCCCCTACGCCTGCGAGCATCTGACGCTCTGCTTCAGGGATACCGAGTCGCTCAAAGGTATTTTTGATAGTTTCTGGTACATCATCCCATGAGGTCGCAGCACTCGTACCAGCAGGTTTCGCATAGTAATAGATCGAGCTGAGATCGAGAGCGGAGAGATCTGGTCCCCAAGTAGGGATCGTCTTGGACTCAAATATTCTTAGGCTTTCGAGTCTTTTTTCGAGCATCCATTCTGGCTCATTCCCCGCTTTTGATATCTGACGTACGACTCATTCGGATATACCTGGGATCGCCATATCAGCGTATACGATATCATCTCGTCCATCAAAAAGCTCTCGAGAAAGTCACTCAAAAATACCAGGAGTGAGTGTTTCAGGAGATGGATCGAGAAGGGTTTTTGACATGAAAAAAGATATTGAATGAAGATTCTAGAAAATAAATGCTGGGGCATCTACGACGGTAGTCTTCTCGAGAAGGATACGAGCGGTCGGCCCAAGGGCTTCGAGGAGAGCTGGATTGTGAGTGATCACGATAATGATACGATCCGGAGATCGAAGCTCGATGATACGATCCTGGATTTTTTGGAGTGAATCCACATCAAGTCCCGCATCTATCTCATCAAAACATATCACTTTTGGAGAGAGGAGCTCACATTGGAGCATCTCCAGACGACGTTTTTCTCCACCTGAAAATCCTACTCCAAGATCTCGATCGAGAAATGTAATGGGGAGATTTAGCTTTTCGAAAAACGGAGTTACCAATCGTCGAAAAACAAACGGAGTCAAAGGTTTCGTTTCAGGATTTGACCGCTTTATACGCTCATTATAAATCGTACGTAAATACTCCGAGAGACTCACTCCTGAGATCTCGGGAGTTGACTGGAGAGCAAGAAATACTCCTTTTGCAGCACGCTCAGTCGGAGAGAGACTCGATATATCTACTCCATCGAGCAGTATTTCTCCCGTCACTCGATACTTTGGGTGTCCCATGAGAGCGAGGAGGAGCGAAGACTTTCCCGATCCATTTTGACCCATGATCGCAGAGAGAGATCCATATATAAATATTCCCGAAAAGTCATGCACTACGACCTTCCCGGCTACTTCTACCGATACGTTTTTAAACTCTAGCATAATATATGACTAATTTAGTCATATATTAGTGAATAATTTTCAATTCTCAAGTAATGCGTATATTTTGTTTAAGAAAATCCTCTCAAAAACAAAGATATTCGAATGCACCCTTTGATTCACGAAGTGAATCTTAGAAGTACTCTTGGGGTGCAAGTCGCGTACCGGAGTAAGCTGTACAGACAAGTACAGCGAACGAGGAAACGTAAGACTTAAACTCAAAGAGCGACTTTTTCAGAGGATTTATAGATCGATCTCGATACCAACTGGACAATGATCCGACCCCTTTATTTCTGGTCGAATAAAAGCACTTTGGAGTTGAGAAAGGAGAGAATTCGACACCATATGATAGTCGATTCGCCATCCGATATTCCGGGCTCTCGCCTGAAAGAAATTTGACCACCAAGTATACGCGTCCGGCGTATCTGGATAAAAATGACGAAAACTATCGATGTATTTATTTGAGAGTATCGCTCGAAAACCTCCTCGTTCCTCCTCGGTAAAACCTGCATTTCCTACATTTTCTTTTGGATTACGGAGATCTATCGGCTCATGAGCTACATTGAGATCTCCACAAAATATCACCGGCTTTCGAGTCTCGAGCTCGCTCATATGAACGAGAAATGCTTGATCCCATCTCTGTCGATATCCAAGTCGCTCGAGGGCTTGTTTCGAGTTGGGGGTATAGACCGTCGTAAAGTAGAATTTCTCAAACTCCAAAGTCGTGACTCGTCCTTCGTTGTCGTCTTCGATCCGTCATCCGAGACCATATTGTACCGAGAGAGGAGGTATCTTGGTAAATACCGCCGTCCCCGAGTATCCTGGTCGCTCGGCACCATGCCAGTAGATCTCATATCCGAGATCTACGAGTTCCTGTACGATAGGATTTTGCTCTTCTTTTGCTTTGACCTCTTGGAGTCAGATGATATCCGGATTTTCTATACGCAAATAGTCGAGAAATCCATGCTTGACGCAGGCTCGGATACCGTTGACGTTCCAGGAGATGAGCTTCATAAGAGAAATTATTTGAGAGGTTCTCCGATATATTAGGGGGATTTTATCGAATGCAATCTTGACACTAGAAAAAATCGTCTAATATATACAAACCATCCGCGTCCGTAGCTACGGGCAACGAGGTATTTCCAAAACAAATAGGAGCAAGAGCATGACACAGGTCAGTCAACAAATACCTGGACAAAAACCAGGAAAGAAGAGTTCTCGACTAGAGGGCAATGGAGGAGTTACGACTCATTTCTTGGATGGAGATCCAAAAGACGAGTCAGGGGATTCTGCCCGAGAATTCCTAAACAGTGGTGGACTCAATGGTGGTGGACGGGTTATTTGTCCACGTGAAGCAAATCCAAGTGATTGGAGCAAAACTGGTCTTGGTGCTAGTTTCTACACGTAAATATTCATCGTCACATAAGTGATCGATGCAGTATCATATACAGGAAATATCTCGCGACTCTTTACTTAAAGGCCTCATGAGCTTTCAGTAAATAGTTTCCGCAGTTGTCTCCTCGGTTAAACATTAGGATTGCCTAAGTTTAACTTTCACGCCGGTCCTCCTCACGGAGACCGGCTTTTTTATATTTTTCGTGTTTTTTGGATCTTTCCTTTTATCGAAGTTTATCTATACTGCGACTATTCTTGTTTTATGCCATTATGACTCTCGCACATACTTCACTCACTGATCTTATAGCTCTCGTACGATCGGGAGATACAACTCCATCTGAGCTCTTTACTCTCTTTCGAGATCGAGCAGAAAATACTCGAGATCTTGGAGCTTTTGTGACTCTGAGAGATCTTCCTGCTGTGTTTTCGGTACCTACGAGTCCCCTCGCAGGAGTCCCGATCGCTATGAAAGATGTATTTTCAGAGGCAGGAGTTCGCAATAGTGCTGGCTCAAAGATGCTCGAACATTTTATCCCGCCCTATACCTCGACTATCGTAGAAAGGCTTAAAACAGCAGGAGCTTCCCTCCTTGGGACGTGTCATATGGATGAGTTTGCGATGGGTTCGAGCGGAGAAAACTGTGCGTTTGGTCCGGCTCGTAACCCCTGGTCTCAGGATCGAGTCCCTGGTGGATCAAGCTCTGGATCTGCCGTTGCCGTAGCAGCTGGACTCGTCCCAGCGAGCTTTGGGACCGATACCGGAGGATCAGTCCGTACTCCCGCAAGTCTCTGTGGAATCGTAGGATTTAAACCAACCTACGGTCGAAATAGTCGCTATGGCGTGATCGCTATGGCGTCCTCTCTCGACTGTCCTGGGACTTTTACCCGTACGGTGCGAGACGCTGCTACCCTCTATGAGATCACGGCAGGTCACGATGAACGAGACTCTACCTCACTCACCACACCGACTACCATAGATCCAAGTATCTGGGAGAAAAGAGACCTTACAGGGATCCGCGTAGGCGTACCCCGAGAATATTTTCGAGCGGGTCTCGATACAGGAGTAGAGAAAGAAATACGAAAATCCATCGAAGCCATGAGGTCTCTCGGAGCCGAGATCGTGGATATCGAGCTTCCTCACTCCGACTATGGACTCGCCGTCTACTATATCATCATGGCAGCCGAAGCCTCGACCAATCTCTCGAGATACGACGGAATACGGTTTGGTCATGTATCCGATACACCTGCCAATATAGCGAAAAATCGAGCCGAGGGATTTGGTCCAGAACCCACTCGTCGTATCATGCTCGGATCATTTGTACTCTCGAGTGGATTTTATGATGCCTACTACAAAAAGGCAGCTCTCGTGCGAGAGCTCATCCGCGAAGATTTTAAAAAAGCTTTTGAAAAAGTAGACGTGATCGTCGGACCCGTAGTCCCTACCGTAGCCTGGAAGATCGGAGAAAAGATATCTGACCCACTCAAGATGTATCTCGCTGATATCTATACCGTTCCTCCTTCGCTTGCAGGGATTCCCGGTCTCTCACTTCCCGTAGGATTTGCGACTCCAGAAGATGGATCGGGAGATACCCCCTCTCTCCCAGTAGGACTCCACATACTTGCCGATCATCTCGGAGAAGAACGACTTTTTCAGGTCGCTCATGTACTCGAGCAACATCTCCAAACTCCACTTCCAAATTTTTAAAAAATTGGATCGAAAATACTCGAGAGAAATACTCAAGTATTTAGTCTTGCATTTCCTATGAAATAGGATGAAATAGGTGAGAAAAAACTATGCATTCATCTCGCTCCGCTTTTACACTCATAGAACTCCTCGTCGGTATCACGATCATCGTAATACTTTCTACTGCGGCGTTTGTAGGATATAGCACCTACACCACCAAGACTCGGGATGCCACGAGACTCCATGATATCACGACTATCTACTCGAGTCTCTCCCTCCAGATCCAAAAATCTGGGACTATGCCCATCCCAGAAAATGGAGTAACCTTTGTTAATAGTGGTTCTACTCTCCCGGTCGGATATCAGGGATCTGTGGGTCCTAGCATCCTCAAGTCTCTCGGAATCGATAAATGAGGACGAGATCCAAAAGAATTTCAGTACTACTCCTATATCCGAGATAAAAATGGAACCAAGGGGCAGATCCTCGGACTCTTTGAGGAAATTGGCAAATGAGTCGGTCTCGATCCTCTCGCTCTCACTATACCTGAGGTCTCTGCTGCTAATCTCTCTCAGCGATACCCAGTGACGACCGGAGATCGACTCGGTGTCGTATATCATCCGACTACCAAGATACCTCTCGAGCAAACCGCTACTGGAAATGTAGTGATTCAATGACTCTCAGCGAGTGGATATCATCTGAGATCTCCCTGTGAATCAAACGGAAGCGGATCATCCGTAGTTGCAGACTTTAGTAAAGGAGAGTATACGGATATTTGTGATATGACCTACTATTGCTCTTTTATAACGAACACGATGGGGGTAGACGGAGATGAGTCCGTCTGTATCGACAATCGAGTATATACCCATGATCCTATCATCGTAGCAGCAAATGGAGGAGATCCGAACTTTTTTGATCGGAGATACAAACTCCTCAAGATGAACGGAAAGTGGTGGATGAATCAAAATTTAGCGTATCCGATGAATTGATTTTATTATGTAAATCAAGGAATAACTGCTCACGCTGTATTTTACTCTTTTGTGAGTGGCTATCCCGCCTATGCCAATTCTTTATATTGTCCTGTCAATGAGACATGAGCCTCTCAATGTAATGAAACAGGAAGTAGGGGATATGTTTACTTTAATGGTGGAGCATCGGGAGGATTTTCTTGTCCAATTGGTTGGGGTATTCCAAATAGTATAACTACCTGGGGGTGATCACTTGATCTCTCGATATATAAAGACAAAATAAATCCTATTTCGGGGGGTGGAGGAACTTGGGGAAATAGTTCTCCCATTATAGTACCAAACGAGATTAATATAATTACTAGTACTGTCGGGGGAGGATGAGCTCTCTATACTTGAACTGCTGGAATATTTGATATGAACTCTGGTATTTTCAATCATAGAAGTAGTCATCATACGTATAATCTTGGTGGAATTCGTTGCATCAAAAACTAAATCTATGCCCCTTTATAAAAGTCGCTCTGCCTTCACTCTTATCGAAATAATAGTTGCGGTAGTAAT
>JANOQA010000031.1:0-22342 GCA_031422145.1 bacterium
AAACGTTGACAACTGTGTGTTTTAGTAGGTCGATAACCATAAAAAAGAGTGTAATAATATATACACTCTCATTATGTCTTCATTCCCTCTGTCAAGGGAAAATTGAAGATTATTTTGGAAAATTCTGGGGGGATTTTAGTACGATAGATAAATATCTTCTCAGGCGTCCCAGACTCGAGTCATATCGTACACTCAAGAAGATAGCCCATGCTATAACTCAGGTAGATAAGTCGACCTGTATCTGGCTGCTTCAAGAGTTTAGAAAAAAATACCAAAAAGACTTTGAAATGAAAGAACTTGATACCAGGACACTCCGACATACTCCAGTTCATCCAAGATTGCATCGTGCCTATCGATCTCTCGTGCGTGATATGGATCGACTCTTTGTATCTCTCGACTATCTGCTGATAGTTCAGAAGAATATCAACACTACCAACCGGATTGAATGTGTATTCTCACATCTCAAACCCAAAGTAAACCTTCACAGGTGACTCACTAAAGAAAGAAGACTCAGTTTAGCACTGAGTCTTCTTTGGAAGGACTAAATAGCCACAGAGAAATTACTATTAAGCCAAATTATTCACGTATTTTACATTTTATCAGGAATGTATATCCTTTGATATATATAACTCCTGATCTCTTTTTTATGCGATGCCCCAAGTGTAAAAATCTGGACACCAAAGTCATCGACTCTCGTATCGCTGAAGATGGTAAGACGATCCGTAGACGCCGTGAGTGTGAAAAATGTGAAGCTCGTTTTACAACCTTTGAGCGAATGGAATTTATAAATTTCCTCGTTACTAAAACCTCCGGAGAGTCCGAGATGTACGACCGTTCCAAGATCCAACAGAGTATCGGAAAGTCCATCTACAAAAGAAATATCGATATGAACTATATCGAGACGCTCATCAACGAACTCGAGAGCGAATGGGCCGCCAATAAAAAAGGGATCACCTCGAAACGTATCGGAAAAGATATCCTCCGACGACTCAAAGATATCGACGAAGTCGCGTACGTGCGATTTGCCTCGATCTATCATAATTTTGATGACGTCGAGCACTTTATGAAATTTATCAAAGAAGAATTTGTCTAAAATTCTGACTCGGATCGATCGAAATCGTACTCCCCTCGAAGGAGGTATCCTCTCCGTAGAAAGCATGAAATCTCTCCGAGATACGATCGATCAGTGAGGAAAAGTACTCATCTATCTCAACCGACGAGGAGCGTACAAATCTCTCATTTGTCAGGATTGTGGTCATATAGAGATGTGTCCTCACTGTGGAGTGGGTCTCACCTGGCATACGAGTCCTCGAAGTCGACTCCTTTGTCATCACTGTCGATACGAGATAGTGACTCCGCTCCAGTGTAGCAAATGCGAAGGCACTCGTCTCCAGTGAGTCGGGCTCGGTGTCCAAGAGCTCGAGCAGTATATACAACGACTCCTCCCAGATACTCCCTGTGAGCGACTTGACTCCGACTCAAAAAACTCCATCGATCCAAATAAACAAGAAGGAATCGTGTATATCGGTACGCAGTATATCCTCAAAGAAATACCATCTATACTCGATCTCATCATCGTACTGTTTCCAGAAAATGACCTCACGATACCAAAATACCGAGCCGAAGAGCGAGTCTATCTCCAGCTTCGCTATCTTGCTCAGTCCAGTAAAGAGCTCATCGTAGAGACTCACTCCCCAGAAGCTCCGATACTTCGGGCATTTTTTGATGGAAATTATCGAGACTTTACTACTCATACGCTGCGAGAGAGAAAGAGATTTAACTATCCTCCGTATAGCTCTCTCGCCTATATCCATATCTCTGATACCCAGGTGAGTCGTATCGAAGATATCGGAGCCAAGATCCTCAACAAGCTCCAGCTCACTCATACCGCTCTTTGAGGAACATGAGACGTGAAACTTTCTTCTGATATACTCTACGATCGGTCGATACGTTTCAAGCGATGAGCTCTGTACTCGGATACGATCCTCCTCCGAGCCGATGACCTCCAATCCTATCTCCAGTCTATCGAGACCGAAGTGCTCCGAAATAGAGGAGTACGAGTCGAGATCGCTGGAGTCAAGATCCTCTAGGACTACACTTTGATACGAGCCTTATAGGTGATAGAGGTGATCGCGAGAACGATAAGTCCCGCTCCAAATATCACAAAAAATCCGGTATATCCCGCTACCCCCAAGAGGAGTCAGCCTACGGTCAGACCGAGGACATTGGCAAGATTTTGGACGATCTTCATCGGAGAAGCCGAAGCATTAGCATCGATCTCGGAGAGATTATTTTTATGAGCGTACTGAGAATTATAGAGATCGAGAAATCCCCCCTGAGCGACTCACATACCAGCGGCATATCCGAGACTATTACATATACCACAAAGGAGTACGAGTACGATAGAATCCGTAAATCCAAATCCGATCACAGAAATCCCCGAGCAAAAAAGTCCAAAAGCTATGACACTAAATTTACCGAGTCGCCGAGAAAGTCCGATAAAAAACTCCTGCGTCACAAAGGCTGGTATGGCTATAGCGGCAAGTATGAGATAGGCATACCCTCCGATACCCGGAAGATCAGCGAGGAATTGTATGAGAAATGACACCGCAAAAGTATCCCAAAATCCAAATGCGAGGACGAGTACAAGAAACCAAAGAAGTCCTTCATGAATTGGAGCTTCAGAAAGTATCTTTTTAATATTTTTCATTTCTTTGATCGTCTCAGGGATGAGGATCTTTGGATCAAATTTTGACTCGAGTTTTGGTGGTCGGAGGAATATAAGCTTTGCTTCCGCAGCGAGTTTGGAAAAATCAGCTTTTGCTACATATCAGATAGCATATTCTTTCATTTTCTCGAGGTTTTCTCGCTCGGCGATGACTTTGAGTTTCATTACGTCGGCTATCGTGATCGTCTTTTCTCCGGAGTCAAAATAGCTAAAAATAAACACGAGAAGCATCACAATACAGACATTGAGTACGATGATAGCGATGGTAGGACTCAGAGTCAGGATAAATCCAGAAGCTACCAAACCCAATAGAGCTCCCGCTCCCGTAAAGATATTATTACGAGAGATCACTGTCCCGTATTCGGAGGGATCTGAAGTATTGAGTATGTATGAAAGAGTAGTGAGATCATTGACCTCTTTTGTAAAGCCATAGAGACAGGCTGCTGCTACTAAAAGGAGGAGATTGAGTCCGTTTCCGAGGAAAAATCCAAGTATCGTATCAAATCCGGATCCCCCATCTCCACTATAGAGAGTAGAATAATGAATCAGTTTGAAAAATATTCCTCCCGCAAGAAGCATCGAAACTCCCGCAAAAAGAAAGAGTTTCTTCGGAGGAAAATATCTCTGAAGTATGGCTACTGGGACGTCGATACAGAGAGCAACGAGACTTCAGAGTCCGAGAAAAAGCCCTACTAAGAGAGGAGATTTAAGCTCTAAGGTAAAGAAATATACTACCGTAAAATGAAAGAGCATCCAGACAAATCCAATAAACGCTGAAGCAAAAAAGAGATTTTTGCGGCGGGTTTCGGTAGCGGTATTCGATACGGCTACGTAGGCTACTTGGCGAGTATCTGAGGTACTCTCTCATGACTGAGGAGGAATTTCTTGGTCTGACATAGTCGTATACTACCCTACTCTCGAGTACTGGGCAAATTTTGAGGTTGAGGTATTCCTCTCTGGAGCTCATACATGAGTATCCCTGCTGCGGTCGTCACATTGAGGGATTGTTTGATACCTCGCATCGGGATCTCGACACTCTGATCTACGAACTCAAGGATCTCCGGAGAGACGCCAGAGATCTCATTGCCAAGTATGAGACAAATATCACGATCGAGTTTCCCCTCTATCTCTCGATAGTCGATAGAGTGGTCTGTTTGTTCGAGGGCGATGATATATACTCCCCTCTTTCGCAGCTCTGAGAGGATCACGAGAGGATTGGTATAGTACTCCCATATCACGGAGAGCTCTGCTCCCAGAGCTACTTTACTGATCTCGAGACGAGGAGGAGTCGGAGTAATACCCGTGAGATAGATACGATCAAATCCTGCCCCATCTGCCGTACGAAAGAGAGCTCCGACGTTGTGAAGCGAGCGAATACTGTCGAGTAAAACAAAGCGTTGCATATCTCTGGTATACTGAGTTTTCTGTATTTTCCTCGTTCAGAGGTATTGACTTATATATAAAAACACGTATTTTACACGAGTAAACAAATATCAATTTGGTTTAGTACTTGCCATGAGTACTAAACCTTCAACTTTTAGGAGAACGATATGGAATGGATTATTACTGGAATTTGGGGGATCGTAGGTATCGTAGTCTACGCTGCACTAGGGATTCTCGCAGTGTCCTGGATACAGGAACAACTCATTTTCCTGAGAAAGAATCCCATCTATCATGACGAAGATGGACCATACGAGATGATGAGTGAGTGTCTCAAGGGACTCATTATGTGGATTTCTTGGCCGATAGTACTCATCGTAACTTTTCTCTGGATCATATATCGAGGATCTCAAAGCTGGTATTCAGACCATATCGCATATGGTCGATCAAAGTGGCAAGATCTACAAGTCATGTTCCGTGATTGGCTAGGTTACTGGTCCGCTGTGTGGCATGAATCTTTTCGTGGACCACTCGAGAAGTAGTTTTTAACTCACCCTAATCCTGGGGTAGAGTCGTCAATACAAATCTCCCCGAAAAGGGGAATAGGAAACCAATATGTTTTTTCTCATTACTTGGATCGTCGTGGGCCTCGTACTCCATTTTGGCTTCAATATGAAGCCAATCCTGGCCGCTATGGCTGGGTTCGTGGGGACATTTGCTCTATTTCTGATCATCGGGATGGCCGGACTCATATTCCCGCTATTCTTCCTATACTGCCTCATAGCAGGTGGTATCTGGATCTGGAATATGGGCGAGAGTAAATCGTGGGCCACCTTGCCCACCGAAAATGAGGCTCTCGAGAGCCTCAAGGAAAGCTTCAGATGGCCTTTCCAGGCCTGGAAGTTTGTACAGACGAAAATGTGACCCTTCTGGCACTTCAGTGTTCAGAAAAGGTTGTACTCAACCAAAGAAAACCCGCTCCGGCGGGTTTTTTCATACTTTTAGTCCCTATATCTGATCCCGTATCGACTCGAGGAGTCGACGCATCTCGGGGGTGAGCTCGACCGTCATACGAGCCTCCATCGTCACGTACATATCTCCCGTACGACCGTCACTCGTGCGACCTTTGCCTGATATTTTAAATTTAGTTCCTGGCTTTGTTCCTGGTTTGACGGTGAGGGTGAGGTATTTAGAGTATACGGTCTCGACGTCAACCTTGGCTCCGAGGAGAAAATCCACGATCGGGATCTCTTTCGTCACTCGGACATCGAGATCGGGGAGTTCTTCGGGAGGTGGGGACGGTCTCTTTGGACCCCGAGAAGTAGAGCGATGCTCCCCAAAAATATCCTCTGTATCAAACTCAAATCCCCCATTTCTTCCTCCACCAAACTGAGAAAATATATCTTCAAACCCTCCAAAATTTGCTCAGGATCCAGAAGATCCTCTCGATCTCGATCCAGTATAAGTATGTCTTCCCTGAGAAAAGGGATCTGCTCCTTGTGTATCGTACTGTCTCTTTTGAGTACTATCTGAGAGAATATTATACGCCTCGGAGATTTCTTTGAATTTTGCTTCTGATGCAGCATTCCCTTTATTTCGATCGGGATGATGCTTCATGGCGAGTTTTTTGTAGGCAGACTTGATCTCACTATCCGTAGCGGTAGGTCTAAGTCAGAGAGCAGCGTAGAGATCTTTGGATGGCATGACTAGTAAGTGAGGTAAATATTGCGTACTGAGATGGGAGTATCTGCCATATCTCGAAATAGACCAATATGAGCTCCCGGAGCTCGGAGCACTCGATCATCCGAGAGAAAAAGTTTGGAAAATCCTCCAAGTGACGTCAGAGTGAGCGATCCAGGGGTACTCGCCCAGCTGAGGTTTGTGGGAGTCTGGATGACTCCTTCGACTGATACTCCTCACTCTGACTGCATGTAGCGAACCGGAGCCCCCGCGAGAATACTGAGTGAGAGACTCCCCGGAGAGCGAAGCGGTAGAGTCACGGTGCTCCCGGAGTAGAGATGGAGTACGGAGCCAGATCCTGCATGAGAATACTCGATGAGGGATCCTCCCGTCAAGCTCATCATATCTCCACCTCGATGTATCTCAGAGAGTCGAGACGCTACTGATGTGTGCCATCCACTTCCCTGCTCGGTACGTATACGCAGGAGTGAGCTCACCGTATCGTGAAAACTCGCAAACGTCACGAGGGCGATCGTCGAGATAAAGAGTACCACGAGGAGTACCGAGCCAGAACGAATACGAACATGAGAAAGCATCGATCTCAGTATATGGGATATGGGAGCTTCTGGAAATTTTTTACAACTGTCTCTTGTCGAGTCTCTCGAGGTAGATATACTACGCTCATGCCAAAGGCCAAGATACCCTCATCCAAGAGTACTCACTTCTCTCATCTCGAAAACACTCTCGCTCATCTCCCAGAAAGACCCGGTATTTATATCATGATCGATCTTTCGGAGACGATCCTCTATGTCGGGAAATCCGTGAGCCTCAAAAGTCGAGTAAATTCGTATTTTAATGGAACCGGAAGTCTCAACGCCGCCAAAGCCCAGATGGTACACCAGGTAGTACGTATCGATACGATCGAGACCGCGAGTGATATAGAGGCTCTTGTCCTCGAAACCAACCTCATCAAAAAGCATCGTCCAAAGTACAATATCCTGATGAAGGATGATAAAAATCTCTCGTATATCGTCGTCCCAAACGATGCCGTCGGGGATGTCTATCGAACTCGACAAAAGCCCGATCGTGGAACGGTATTTGGACCCTATACCTCCGGAGCAAATATCTGATCTACTCTCCGATCTCTCAAACAGATATTTAAAATACGGTCGTGTCGGATGAAATTTGCTCGGGCTCCAGAGCTCGAAGCACCTGGATCTGAAGGAAATCCTGGAGTCAAGATCACCGCCAAGGCTGGAAAAGTACCTCCTTGTATGGACTACTATATTGGTCTCTGTCCAGCTCCGTGCCTCCTCACCAAAGAGTCGATCGAGACACATCAAAATAATGTAGAAAATCTCAAAAGATTCCTGCGAGGGCAAATGAGTGAGGTGGTCGAAGATCTGCGTACCAAAATGATGGAAAAAGCAAAACTTCTCGAATTTGAAGAAGCCACCAAGATCAAAGACCAGATCACCGCCATAGGAGTCCTCGGAGAGAGGCAAATCGCTCGATGAGCGATCAGTGGAAATGTCGATGTGATACTCTTTTATGAAAAATATGGTCGATGTCAGATGAGTATCACCGAGGTGCGTAGTGGAGAAATACAGTGAGTCACTCACTCTGAGGTAGAGCGATATCTCGATGAGTCTCCCCGAGAAATCCTCGAACAATGTATCGCTGAGAGATATCTCAGCGATGAGAAGATTGGTATAGAGAAGGTTATCCTCGAAGAAAAACCCTCCGATACGATCGCCTCCTTTCTCCTAGATCGAAAAATCCAGAGTGAGATAGCCGATATAGGACCACGAGCCGAACTCATGAAATTTACGAGAGCAAATGCGATGAACTACGCCTACCGCCAAGAGATGGAAAACCTCACAAAAAAAACGCTCACGAAAGCTACGATGGGAAATATCCTCTCCGAGCTCGGATATGAAACTCCAAAAGAAGTACCCCTCACCTTTGAGTGCTATGATAACTCTCATACAAATGGACAGTTCACGGTAGCGTCTCGGAGCGTGATAGTCAACGGAAAGAGCGAAAATAGTCTCTACCGAAAGTACAAACTCAAAACCCTCGAAGAAGACAAGATCGATGACTTTGAGAGTATGCGAGAGATCATGGAGCGTCGAACTCTGGAGGGACTTCGAGAGAAGAATTTCCCGACTCTGATCCTCATCGACGGTGGAAAGTGACAGCTTTCGAGTGCACTGGAGGGGGTAGAACGAGGAAAAAGGAGATATCTAGCAGAGGAAAATATATGATCTGACGATATATCTCATGGTGCCCCTCTAGAACAAGACAGATCCTCTCAAAAACGAAGTAATTTACGTAAAGATCGAGTACCAAAGTGAGCCGTACGAGAGTGTACGGCGAACGAGGAACGGAGTATCTGAACATGAAGAACGAGTTTTTCAGAGGATCTCGGAGTCTATTTCGCTTCTATAGCCAAAAGAGAGGAGGAAATCTTTGTACCGCATTTGGAAGAGTCTGTACATTTTGATCCGGGGAGTCCCGAACTCATGCTCCTCCAAAAGATCCGAGATGAGGCTCATAGATTTGCGATAGGATTTAATAGAGGACTTCGCTCCAAAGCGATGAAGAAAAATATCCTGGAGGAGCTTCCTGGATTTGGTCCAGTGACACGACGTAAGCTCCTCAAACTCGCTGGGTCAGTGGATGGGATACTATGACTCTCGGTCATAGAGCTCGAAAGTGTATGTACTACGGCTCAAGTACAGGTACTGAGAGATCATGGATTGGTAGGGGAAATGTAGTGATTTAATGTACTCACTAAATATACCTAAATACAATAAAATAAATATTTGACAACTTCTAAATCAGACTATACTCAAAAGTGAGTCTGTTGTATTCGTCAAGGTTTGAGTTGAAAAACTCGAGTTCTGATGGGTCGCAGGTGATCATTAACATCAATATATAGGAAGGAAGTTTGGATGTGAATAATTCACCATCCCAAAAAACACGGACTGGTCGAGTTGCAAAGGTACTTCCCGGAACGAATCATCGTTACGGAGTAGTTCACCTGAGTGATATCGAAAAGCCCGTTACTTTTTCCATAGACTCTCCAGTCTGGGAAGAAGACACCGCCCCAGTGGTTGGGGCACAGGTTGTACTCTCTGATATTCGTAAGATGGACGGTGGTTGGCGTGCCTTTAAGGCTCGCTTCTATCGCCCAGAAGACACACTGTCAGAAGTACAGAAATAGTAATAAGTAATTAAGGAAAATAGGAGCCAATATGGCACTCACGAAAACAGGAAATATTTTTGTGGCAGTGGTTGTAACTGGTGCAATTGTTGGGGGAACTTGGTGGTGGATACAACGTCCGTCAGCCCAAGAGAAACCTCTCCCAGCAGTCATTACTCAGGAGAAACCTTCTCCTGCAACGCCACAGGTAGAGTCACCTCTGCCTACAACCCAACCTTCGATCGCAGCACCTGCTCCGACGAATCCTCCACCAACTCCCCAGCAACCAGGTCAGAAAACTTCTGATCCCTGGGCTGATCTCTCAACCAAAGGAACCAAGCCATGAACAAGCGTTCATTTTTGAAAACTGCCGTTGCTGCAGGCATAACCGCAAGTCTCCCAACTCTGGGCTATACCCAGGGGAAAGGAACTGCAAAATCTATGCAACTCCGCGTAGCAACAGGACCTGGGACTGGTGTTTTCACCAAATTCTTTGCCAACATCCAACAGGCATGTCCAGAACTCGACCTGGTCGAACTCCGGACAGCGGGGGCCTCCGAAAATCTCGGTCGTCTCCTGACACTCGGAGCAGAAATCGGCTTCATGCAAGCTGACTTTCTCTGGGCAGCCTGGAAGCTCGAAGGCAAGGAAGAGGTGGGTGAGAACGTGAAGACGATCCTCCCCCTCTACGACAGCCCGTTGCACATGATCGCCGTAGACGAGAAGATTCAAAAATTCTCAGATATGGCGGGCCGTCGCATCGGTGTCTTTGGTGGTGGTGCGATCACACTTCGCATCATCATGGCCAAGGCTGGTGTCAACGCCGAAGTGAAAAATTTCAGCCGCGAAGAGCGACCTGAAGTAGCGATGATGCAAGCTCTCCAACGCAAAGAGATCGATGTGGCAGTTGGTATTGGTGGTTTCCCGATCCCTTGGGTCGAGTCTATCAATACTTCCAAGGGTCTCGCGATCCCTGGGGCTCATCTGGTCAATTACGATCGCTTTGACACCGTGAAGGACTTGGCAGTTGGGAGCGAGAAGGGCTTTTACAAGCTTCGTACTCTCGACTACCCCAACATGCCCGGCACAGCTCAGACGATCACCGTGGTGAGTCTCATCGTATCGGCACGCAACTGGCCAGCTGGATCTCCTGAAACCCGGGCGATCCAGGATTTCTTTCGTTTGGTAACCTCACGGTTGTCAGATCTGAAAGATACCCGAAAGGGCTACCATCCTGCATGGATCCAAGTGAACCCTCTGCGTGACCCAACGTGGCCATGGTACGGAAACCTCCGTGCCTCTGGCAAAAAGTAAACAAACCTACCAGGAATAAACTATGTTAAATGCTCTGAAAGCTGCTCTCTGGAAAGAAGATGGTGATACTGGCAAAAATCCAGTGCCACCCTCTCCTCCTCTGTCAGTAGTGGCAACAACCGTCGTAGGCGGCCCTCCTCCGGTACAGCCTCTCGGAAATGCAGCACTGGATCCTCAAATCCTACTGCAAAGCCAAGAAGCTGTATTTCAGATCAACGGCAGCCCCTACACTCGTTTTCAGGCAGAGTTTCAAAAACTTGGCATGATCACGGATCAGGGGCAGCGTACACTCGCAGCTCTCGCGGTCATCGGAGCTCAGCCAGGTAGTCTGGCCGATGCTCTCGACACTACACATCGTGGTGCTCTTGAGGGTTGGAAAAACACCATCTCACGTGCCAAGCATGCCAAGCTTGAATCAGACGTGACAGGACGCCAAAACAATCTAGATACTATTGCGGCAAATACCGCAAGTGTCCAGAGTGAGATGGCAAAACTCCAACAACAACTCCAGGATAATGCAGCGAAAGTTGCAACAATCCAGGGTGAAATAGCCACTGCTCAAGCAGAAATCGAAGCAAAAGATCGTCTCTATACTGGAGCTATTGCTCAAGTACAGGGCGAGCTGGATGCTAATATTCGCAATCTTCGCTCACTTCCGAGCAATTAAGGAATCGACATGGAAAACATGAAACTCCCTGTGCCAACACAGGAAAAGGTGGCCCGTTGGGTTACTTGGGGCATCATCGGGGCTGCTGGTGTAGCTGCACTGAATTTTGCACTTCCGCACTTGAATACCTTGGTATTCAACGCTGCGGAGCTCGCAAAAAACGGTATGTATCTCACTTTCATGCTCGCGGGCCTCCTGGCTACCGTGTATGGTGTGATCACATTTGCCCCCTTGTTTGTTCAAGCGGTGAACGTTCTATCGGCACGTGCAACTTGGGCTTTGGTCGAGGCTGATCCCGTGGGTCATCTGCGGGTCTGGCTCAAAGAAGTTCGTGGTGATAAAGAAGCGTTCTTTGGTCAACTTGAGGCTATCGGACAGGCAATCGGTACCGTAGAAGGAAGCCGAGATGCTGCTCAAGGAGAGGCTGAGAAAGCTCAGAATCGTTACAACGCGGCAAAAAGCCAGGGTCGCGATGATGCGTCAATGTTCAGTGTAAATGCTGGCAAATACGGTGACTCTGTCAAGCGTTTCGAAAAGATGCTTGGTCCACTGAAAATGCTTGAAGCTGAGCTGCAAAAACTTTACCGGGTCTACGAGCGTGAAGAATTCGGTCTGGCAACAGATATCGATATTCAAAGCAAAGAATGGGAAGTAGCTCAGCGGGCAGGATCTGCATTGGACTCAGCTTTCCGATTCCTGACAAAGAAATCAAAAAAGCAAGCTTTCGCCGAGCAGGCCTCAAAAGTCATCGCTGATCGCTACGCAGGACAATTTGGGCGTCTACGGACACTCAAAAACATGTCTCACGACCTCATTGCTACATTTGATCTGGAAACAGGCATGTACGATGAGCGAGCCTACCTCAATTGGCAACAAGCTACTACACAAGTCATTGACAACTCCTCGGGCAAGCTCGAGGCAGTTCCAGTGGCACGCGTACAGGCAGCTAAACCATTGTTCTAACCATCGAGATGATTTTATAGCCTCATAGAAAGGAATACCCTGGCTGTAAAATCACTCAACCCCCTTCACTCAATCAGCAAATAGAAACAAGGAGCCATTATGGCAATCACAAATCTCGGAAAAGGCCTCGCGGCCTTAGTTATCACCGGTGCTCTGGCAGTAAGTGCATACTTCGTCAACACCAAAACTACCTGGCTTCAAAAAGAGACAGTTCCTTCGACAGTTCCAGTCGGTATCGGCCCAATCACGGGGCCAGCAGACTTTGTCCATGGCGGCTCACCAGCAGCCATGAAATCTGCGGTAGCTACTGCTCCAAGCTCCACAAAACTGATGGCCAGTAATGGTTGCCAGTTGGAGCTCTGGACGATTCCATGGAATGCGACTATGGGCATCCATGCTGCCAACGGCGGTGTACAAACCACCGAAGGCAGCATCATGGCGAAAAATGGTGTCAATCTGAAACTCGTCCGCCAAGACGACTACGGCAAGATCCAGGAGGCTATGCTCAAGTTCGCCGACGGTGTCAAAAAAGGTGAAAAATGCCCGCAAGGTGCGGCATTTGCAGTGATCATGGGTGACGGCTACTCTGGCTTTGCATCTGGTCTGGATGAGCAATTTTCCAAGATCAGTGCAGGCTTTGAAGTCATCACTCACGCTGGATACTCCTCGGGAGAGGACAAATGCATGCTGCCGTACGAAGTCGCCAAGAACCCCCAAAAGGCTCGCGGTATGACGGTCGGTGGCGTCCCTCGTGATGGCGATATCAATATCTGCCTCGTTTGGGCAGGTACGAACGGTATCCCATTCAACCCTGACGGCAAGACCTATGACCCAGATGCTCTCAACATCATGGAAGTCAGCTCGTTCACCGAAAGTGATGAGAAATACATCACGGGCGGTGGCTGTGAAGAGCGTCCAATCGTGAGAGCCGGCAAAGTCACGGGCGAAAAGAAGCAAGTCTGCGTCGATGGCGTAGCTACCTGGACTCCTGGTGACGTCACTGTTGCCAAGAAAAAAGGTGGTCTCGCCTCGGTCGCCTCGACCAAGGAGTACGCATTTCAGATGCCGGCTATCGTGATCGGAAACCGTGACTACATGAAACGCGATCCGAAAATGACAGAAGGCCTAATCCGTGCCGTTGCAGAGGGTGGCGAACTCGTGAAAACGAGCGAAGCAGCCCTCAATCTCGGTGCGAGCGTATCAGCTCAGGTGTATGGCGAGCAAGACGCTGCCTACTGGAAAAAGTACTACAAAGGCGTCATTGAAAACGATGCAAAAGGCGTACCTATCTCTCTCGGTGGTTCACGAGTGAGCGGCTACGCAGACAATGCGTACCTCTTTGGTTTGAATGGCAATGACAATCTGTTCAAGCGTATTTATACGCAGTTTGGGCAACTCAATGCCAAGCTCTACCCAAAACTCACCCCCTCGTTTCCTAAATACGAGTCAGTGGTCAACACTACCTACCTCGCGAGCGTCCTCAAAAACGCTCCGGTAGCCACCAAAGGTGCGGCAGCAGCTCCAACATTTGATCCAACAAAACCAATGGAACAAGTCGTGGGTCGTCGTGCGTGGGGTATCGAGTTTGAAACTGGTAAAGCTACGATTCGTCCCGAATCCGTAGCAACACTGGAGGAGATGCTCAACCAGATCGCCATCACCAAGCTCGCCGTCGAAGTCCGTGGTCACACGGACAATATTGGCTCACAAGAGTCCAATCTGAAACTTTCTCGGGCTCGTGCCGAAGCCGTGAAGACGTACCTGATGTCCAACGCGGCATCTGGGTTTCCGTCTGAACGTGTGAAGGCGCGTGGTCTGGGCGATGCTCAGCCAGTTGCAGATAATGCGACAAACGAAGGCCGGTCTAAAAACCGTCGTGTCGAAGTAATTCTCGGTACGACTGGTAATTAAACCAGTCAATGTGTCAACGCCGGGGTTCGTCCCCGGCTTTTTTTATAGAGGTGTTTATGGACATGTTCAAACCCCTCGGGGGTATGTCTTCTCGAAGCTTCTCTACCATGGTAGCCGGACAAGTGATACTCGCCGTACTCCTCTGGAGTTTTCTGCCGATGTCATTTCTCCCACGACCGACAGAGATAGCAACTGCCTGGGTAAAGCTCATGAATGAGGGTTTTATCTTTGATATCTGGGCGAGTCTTCGAGTCACCCTCGAAGCTATCCTGATCACAACGGTGATTTCGCTTGGTTTTGCATACCTTGCAGTGTTCCCGTTTTTCCGCCCAGTGATGAAGCTTTTTTCTAAGTTTCGCTTCAATGGGTTAGTTGGTCTAACTTTGTTCTTTACCCTACTTACCAGTGGTGGTCATGAACTCAAGCTTGCCCTCATGGTTTTTGGTACTTCGGTATGGTTTTTGACAGCCATGTCAGCCGAAATCGAAGCTATTCCAAAAGATCAGTTCGATCATGCACGAACCCTTGGTATGTCGGAATGGCGAGTTATGTACGAGGTAGTAATACTGGGTACCGCTGACAAGGCATTTGAGATTTTGCGTCAAAATACAGCCATTGGCTGGATGATGCTGACCATGGTGGAGGGCATGGTTCGTTCTGAGGGTGGCGTTGGAGCTATGCTTCTCAGTCAGAGCAAATACCTGCGTCTCGATGCAGTATTTGCGATACAGATTACGGTCCTCGTAATCGGTATATTTCTGGATGAGATCCTGGGTTTTCTCAGGCGAGTCATCTGCCCATACTCAGCACTTGGAAAGGAGCGTTAATCATGAGTGCCTATTCTATTGCAGAAAAGATCCTCCAAGTACAGGGGGTCTCGCTTCGTCTCGGTGGTCGTCCGATCCTCCAGGGGCTCGAGATCGACATCCACAATATCACTCGACCCGGCATACAGCAGGGTCAGGTGGTGGCTCTACTTGGACCTTCTGGAGTTGGGAAGACACAGTTTTTCCGGCTGTTAGCAGGCCTGAGTACTCCAGACACCGGCGATATCTTGGTAGGATCAGATATGAAACCTATCAAGGCTGGAATGGTGGGGGTAGTATCTCAACACTATACCCTTTTCCAGCATCGTCGAGTGCTCGGTAATCTATTGGTTGTTGGGAAGCAACGTGGACTTACAGGCGAACAAGCTCTTACTCGTGCTCGAGATCTCCTACAAAAGTTTGGCATCGCTGACAAGGAGGCAGCATATCCAGCACAACTTTCTGGCGGACAACGTCAGCGAGTGGCAATCATTCAGCAGATGATGTGTTCATCACATTTTTTGCTGATGGATGAACCATTTTCTGGTCTCGACCCGATTTCCAAAGAACAAGCTTGTCAGCTCATCTTATCTCTTTCGCAAGTTGACGAGCTCAATACGAGCATCATCACAACTCATGATATCGAAACTGCCGTTGCAGTGGCTGATACCGTCTGGGTGATGGGTCGAGATCGAGATATATCAGGCACCAGTCTCGGAGCACGAATCCAGAAAAAGTACGATCTAGCCGCTATGGGTCTTGCCTGGCAAACAGATATTCGTAATAGAAATGAATACCACGAAGTGGTAAAACAAATTCGTGCAGACTTTCAAAGTCTTTAAATCCTATCCCCCATCCCCTCGTGAGAGGCCTCGTGGTTGGGGAAGAAACCCCAAATCGCCCCGTAGGACCGCAAGGTTCTCGGGGTATTTTTTTGTTCAGAAATTTTCCTCTCTATATCCTCCCATCTTCCCCCTTGCCCTCTCGTCCATATCCCATATACTCTCTCCATGTCTATTTCTCGAGAGATCGACGCCAAGATCAACATCGTAGATCTCGTCGGTCGCTATGTCCAGATGAAGAAATCCGGAGCCAACTACAAGGCGAGTTGTCCTTTTCATAGTGAGAAAACTCCATCTTTCATGATCTCTCCGGCCAAAAATATCGCCTACTGTTTTTCGTGTCATAAATGAGGAGGTCCGATCAAGTTTCTCTCGGAGATCGAAAAGATCGAGTTCCGAGAGGCGGTACAAATGCTCGCCAAAGAAGCCGGAGTCGAGCTCAAGACGGACTACTACAAAGAACGAGGAGAAAACCGTACCGATGTCTATGATCTCTATAAATTTGTCGCGACTGCCTACCACGAAGAGCTCTTTCATCCGGACAATGCGGACAAGCTCGCCTATGTGACACGTCGATGACTCTCGATCGAGACGATCCGCACCTTTCAGATCGGATACTCGGGAGATCCTCGCACTCTCTACGCCAAGCTCATAGCCCAAGGATTTGCCGACAAAGATATCATGGATTCGGGAGTATTTGTATCCGCCCACCGAGATAAATTTTTTGGACGGATCATATTTCCGATCGCGAATTTTACCGGTAATATCGTCGCCTTCACCGGTCGGATCATCGACCAAGGAGAGCCAAAATACCTCAACTCTCCCGCGAGTCGTATATTTAACAAATCCGAGATCCTCTATGGACTCCATCTCGCCAAATCTACCATCTCCAAGACCGATCGAGTCATCATCGTCGAGGGTCAGATGGATACGGTCACCCTCCATCAGGCGGGATATATCGCAGTCGTAGGTATCAGTGGGACCGCTCTCACAACTGAGCATATCGGCTATCTCAAGCGTCTCTCTCGCAAGATCTATCTCTGTCTCGACTCAGATAAGGCGGGGGTTAATGCAACTTTTTCGAGTCTTGAAAATCTCCTCAATGAGGAAGTCGATATCAAGATTATCCATATCACCGATGGTAAAGATCCGGATGAATTTATAAAAAGTGGAGGAGATTTTGAGGAGTGTATCAAGACGGCTATTTCCCCGGTACAATTTTTTGTGGACCATGGTCGAGCCAAGTACGATATTGACTCCGTAGTCGGCAAGACACAGATCCTCCGAGATGTCCTCAAATACGTGCGTCGTATGACCAACCGTATCGAGATCGATATGAGTATCAAAATCCTCGCTCGAGCCCTGGATCTCTCAGAAAATATCATCTACGATGAACTCAAAAATATAAAGCTTCCCCGTATCACCGAAGAGGCTCCCAAACTCGAGTGACCGACCCTCGGGGACGTGATCGCCGGTTATGCCAGTGCGTACGGGCTTTTCGATTTGTTTTTAGAGCGTATTGCATATACTGAGCCTCACTTTGACGCTATACCTGGTGCTTTGTTTCTCAAGTCCTGCCTCGACTCCTCTGTGAGTGGTACTGAAATCCCTGATTTCGACCGTCTCAAGGCACTCGAACTCGAGATCGAAGAATCCCACCCTGGAGCTCAGAGAGAATCCATCCTCCCCATTTTTCATGGGCTTATCAAAAAAGCTCAGAAACTCATGTTCGAACACGAAAAATCAAACCTTGAAAATCAGTTTGATCCAAATTCCACAGAATATTTCATTGCTTACTCGAGTCTCCTTAAAAAAGGAAAGGAACTCGGGATTATTTAGTTTCACTCTCCTATGACCAAAAAACAAAACGGAAAAAAAGTTACTGATGTAGAAGAAGTTGATCTTACAAATCTCGTAAATGTAGACGAACTCCAACTTTCCGAAGGAGTACCGGAAGTCCTCGATCAGATCCCTGATGACTCCATGAACGATCTTCCAGATGAAGTACATTTTGAGGAATTTATCCAAAAAGCTGAGAAAAAGGCAAAGGTAGAAGGGAAAAAGGACTTTGCCGTAGACGATCTCATCGGAGAAGATGATGCTTTTGTGACCTTTGGAGGATTGGGTGATGACGAAGATCTTACCGATCTCGATGAAGATGAGGATGAAGATGAGGATGAAGAAGATGGTGAGACAAGGCCAAAAAAGAGGGAGCGTGGACTTTCACGACTCCCCGTAGATCGATCTCAGGACAAGCGTCGTATGGGAAAGTGACTCCAGAAATTTATCGATGTCACGGTCCCAGCTGAGATCCTCGAGGGACTCTCCGACGAGCTCCAACTCCTCTTTAAAAAAGGAAAAGTCGAGGGAAAGATCACTCACGATGAGCTCATGAATGCTCTCCCGAATGCAGAAAATGATCTCGACTTTGTCGATGAAGTATATACTCGACTCCTCAAACTCGGAGTCGATATCGTCGACACTCTCGAAAAAGAAGAGCTTTTTAAAGGCCCATCCGATGCGAAATCCACGGATATTGACCTCTCTGAGATCTCAGACGACTCGATCCGTATGTACCTCAACGAGATCGGGCGATTTGCTCTCATCGACGCCGCCGAAGAAGTACGTCTCGGTCGTCTCATTAAAAAAGGAGATCAGTCCGCACGCCGAAAACTCGCTGAAGCCAATCTCCGACTCGTCGTCTCTATCGCTAAAAAATACATGGGGCGAGGACTCGGACTCCTCGATCTTATCCAAGAAGGAAACGTTGGACTCTTTCGAGCGGTAGATAAATTTGATCCAGAAAAGGGATTTAAGTTTTCGACCTATGCGACCTGGTGGATCCGCCAGGGAGTCACTCGAGCGATCGCTGACCAAGCTCGTACGATCCGAGTCCCGGTCCATATGGTCGAGACGATAAATAGATTTACTCATACATTTCGCCGACTCACCCAAGAGCTCGCCCGAGAGCCACTCATGGAGGAGCTTGCTCTGGAGCTCGATATGGATATCCGAAAAGTCCGTCAGATCATGCGTATCTCTCAGGATATCCTCTCGCTCGACTCGCCAGTTGGAGGAGAAGAAGATACGACTCTCGGTGACTTTGTCGAAGACGACAAATATCTCACTCCGGATAAAAACGCCAATCTTACGCTCCTCAAAGAAAATCTCTATGAGATGCTGGATTTCCTCACGCCTCGTGAGCGAAAGATCATCATCATGCGATTTGGACTCGATGGTGGAGAGATCCATACCCTCGAAGAAGTCGGAAAAGAATTTGGAGTGACTCGTGAGCGAGTACGACAGATCGAAGCCAAGACTCTCGACAAACTTCGGACTCATCCAAGCGCTGACAAAATCAAACATTTTAATTAGATTCTATGCCATTTGGTGCGTATGTATTTGACATGGACGGAGTGATCTCTGATACGCAAAAGATCCACGCCGCACATGAGTATGAATTTATACAAACTCTCACCCGAGGACAAGAGGTATTTTATAAAGGTTCTGTACTTACTCCTGATAGGATCACAGCCGAATTCGCTGGCATAAAAGCTACCAAATGGATAGGAGATATCCTTGCTTCATCTGGAATATACAAAACTCCTGAAGAGCTCGAAGCTCATCTGGTGAGACTTCATACTCATCTCGCCCAAGAGATGCAAAATACCACTATTCTAGTTGAGGAAATCCCTGGCTCGAGATGATTCCTGGGTACTCTTGAAAAGGAAAAGCAGCGAATAGCCGTGGTTACTGCCAGCACAAAACATCTTGCTACTACTATCCTGCGAAATCTCGGAGTATGGGATATGGTTGAGGTGTTACGAACTGCCGAAGATCTCCTTCCGTACGGAGGAAAATGAAATCCAGCCGTCTTTCACGATCTCATGAAAGAAATGTCTCTCTCTTCTCATGATTTTATTATGTTCGAAGACGGAAAAAGTGGTATCACCGGAGCGAATGCAGCAGGAGGAAAAACTATGGGAGTCCTCGGAAATCGGCCAGAGTCGAGTCTTCCTGACGCTCATCAGTATATCCGAGATTTTCGAGGACTGACCCCTATAAAACTTGATAAAATAATGAATTCTACCTATGTTCGACATTAATATCGGCCCCCTACTCGATACATTTACGGGGGATTCTCTCTCTTTTGAGTTTGAGGGAGAAGTCCCTGCGGATACTTTTTCAGATATTCAGATACTCGGAATCCTTCGTTTTACTCTCACTCTCATAGCTACTGATACAGGTATAGAGGCTATCTTGCGAGACTTTGCTGGTACAGCAATCTATGAATGAGAGAGATCTGAGTTTTCTATGAGAGAGATCGCTCGAGGATTTAATAAAACGTACGATCCCCTTTCTCCGGATGATATCGGGACGATCGATATGAAAAGTGCGACCATCGACCTCGGAAAAGTAATCCGAGAGGAGATTATTATGGAGATGAGTTTCTAAAACATTTGACTCCCCTCATTTTTATATATACTTCTCTCGACCTTAGGTCAGTCGCAGACAGGACGCAGGAAAATTTACCTTTCCATAAGCCTTCCCGAGACAGAACACATTCCGTAGAAGAGAGTATTTACTCGTCTTCAACTGATAGTTCGTGCGATATGCACGATTTTTTTGTTCAGACTTTCCTTCGTCGTTTTATACATCAATCCAATTCTCATGGCAGTTACTAAAGCTAAGAAATCCGAAATACTCGGGATTCTCGAAGAACACCTCAAAGATGCACAAAGTGTAGCATTTACCTCTAACCAGAAACTCACCGTTCTCGAAACTTCAGGAATGAAAAAAGAGATTCGAGCGGCTGGTGGAGTCTACATGATCGCCAAGAAAACTCTCATTTGTATCGCCTTCAAAAAAGTACTCGGAGTCGAGCTCGATCGAGCTACTCTCCCAGGTCAGGTAGCTATCCTTATCTGTAAAGCAGACAAGATCGCTCCTCTCGCTGCGATCAACAAGACCGCTCAAGAGCTAAAAAAAGAAGAAAAGATCAAATTTGTCGGTGGATACATCGATGGTCGACTTCTCTCTGCTGCAGAGACTACAAAACTTGCGAGCCTTCCTTCTCGTGAAGTACTCCTCGCCAAGCTTCTTGGATCTATGATGTCTCCACTCTCCGGTCTCGCACGATTTTTCGATGCAGCTGGGAAAGATCTCACAGCCAAAGGTCTCTCAAAAGCCAAGGATCTCATCGGTTCTAGTGCTGCTCCGGCAGTCGCTGTAGCAGTGGTCGCTCCAGTCGTAGCCGAAGTAGCGGTAGCTGCTGAGACTCCCGTTCCTGAAGTAGTAGCTGAGGCACCTGCTGCTGAAACTACTCCCGTTACTGAGTAGTTTCGTCTCGAGTTTCCTCTCATGTATGAGGGGAGATTCGGATGAGATAGCTCAGAGCTTTCTCTCAAATACACTACTTCATTATTTTTTATATATGTCAGAAGTTACACTCAGTGCTAACGCACAAAAGATTATGGATCTCGTTGAGGCACTCACTATTGTAGAGCTTGCTGATCTTGTATCTGCTATGGAAGAGAAGTTTGGAGTTTCTGCTGCTGCACCAGTTGCTGCTGCTGGAGCTGCTGCTGGAGCTGGAGAAGAAGAAAAGACTACCGTGAGCGTTATGCTTACTTCTGCTGGAGGATCAAAGATCGCCGTCATCAAGGTGATTCGAGAACTTACTGGTCTTGGTCTTGCTGAAGCAAAAGCACTCGCCGACAACGGAGGAGCTATCAAAGAAAATATCGACAAGGCTGACGCTGCGAAGATGAAAGAATCTCTCGAGACTCAAGGAGCTTCTGTGGAGCTCAAGTAATAGTCTCAGACATAAAAAAGCTCTCCGAAGTTGAACTGACCCCCAAAAAGTGGAATGGAAATAAAATCCCATTCCACTTTTTTTGTTTAAAACATTAATATTATGGAACACGGGTACTATCCTTAAACCCAACACATATGAGTAAATCAGATTACCTCCCAGAGCAAATCATACTCTTGAAAACAAACTTACGATACATAAAAGACTGTAGCCCAAAATACATTACATTTACCGACGAATGTAAGATAGAAGCTCTCAAACTCGATGAGAAATGAGGGTATTACAAAGATATCTTTCGAAGTTTAGGTTTTCCGGACTTCTTCATTGACTCAGGTGCTGCAAAACGCACGATCAAAAACTGGAGGCATAGCCTCAAGATAAAATGACTTCATGCTATGATTGGAACAAGGAAATGAAGGAAGAAGACCGAGATAGTAGATGTCACAAAAATGAGCAAGGATGAGTATATCGCGTATCTCGAGGCGAAGACTGTATGTCTCGAAGAACTAAATAAGAGGATACTCTGACACGATCCCTAACAAAAAAATCCAGTTCTCGGTTGTGAGAAAACTATCTGGAAAGTACCACCCAAAACTTCTATGTCTCCTCTTAAAAGTCTCGCTGTCGGGCTATTACAAGTTCCTGAAACAGAGGGGAGATGAGGGAGAAAAGGATGGAGAGTATATCCGGGAACTCGTAGTAAAATCTAAACGAAAATATGGATATCGGACTATTACTATGCAGCTCGCCCAACGAGGAGTGCATATGAACCATAAGAAAGTCCTTAGGCTCATGAATAAATATGACCTTCTCGCAAAAATACGAAGGAAGAATCCTTACAAGATGATTATGAAGAAAACTCAAGAGCATAAGACTGCCTCAAATATCTTAGTACTTATCCATAAATAATATTGAATCCCCATATAAAATGAGTAGAATACGCCAGTGTTCTACTCATTTTACTTATGCCAAAAATTCAATCATGGGAAGTGTCTGATGCTCTTTGGGAAAAGATAGCTCCGCTTGTT
>JANOQA010000032.1:0-2875 GCA_031422145.1 bacterium
ACCCTATCAAAAATATTCTTTACTAATTGGGTCGATATAATTTGGCATTATATGAGAGGGGGAGTATCCTTTCTATATATGCCTACTCGAAAAACGAAGCCTACTCCCGATACCCTTATGACCGAAGATCGGATGTTTTCGTATGTGCTCTGGTATACCGGGAAATACCGAGTCTCTCGGGCTCGTCTGCGAGAAAAACTCCTCCTCAAGGGATCTTCGCTAGAAAGTATAGAAAAGATCCTTCCACTCCTCGACCCCTACCACAGCGATCTCGAAGAGATCCGCTCTACGATACGAGGAGTCATTTCTCTCGGGAAAAGTCTTCGGATGATCTCGACCAAACTTCGAGCGAAAGGTTTTCTCAAACTCGATATCGAGACTACCCTCGCTGAGTTTACGGATGAGATCGGAGAATTTAAAAAATTTGAGCGTACGATCTCGAGAAAGATAGAGAAATTTCAATGACAAAAGAAGGGACTTCGAGTTATAGAGCAGACCTTATTTGCCGAATATCCTCAGTTTAAATCCGAGATTGAGATACTTCTCTCCCATGAGACAGACTCTCTGGATCCCTACCTCGATGAGCTTCAGAGTATCTCTCTCAAAGATACAAAAGCTCTCAGGAGATTTCAGGACCGACTTGTCCGACGAGGATTTGGTTTTTGAGAAGTGATAAAATTTATACGCCAATCCTCAGATCATGAAAGTTAAGCTTCTCTTCCTTGCTTTGAGTATATTTTGTATAGTATTTGTCTATACAATATGAGGAAGTCGCCTCTTGGCTCAAGGATCTCAGACTATCACGATACTCGCCGTCGGTGACTCGCTCACTCAGTCGAAATACAATCCTCCGGAGAGATCCTATCCAGCCTATCTAGAGAATCACCTTCGAGCTCGAGGATATGACGTCCGAGTCGTCAATGCGGGAGTAGAGGGAAATACTACCGCCGAGCTCCTTGAGCGACTCCCTAAAATCCTCGAAAATATAGATCCAGATATTGCGATCCTCGTGATCGGTGGAAACGATGGACTCCGTAGACTCCCAGTGAGCTCCATCGAGAAGAATATAGCAGATATGATCGAACTCCTCCAAAAAGATGGAGCTCAGATAGTGCTTCCCGGTCTCGCTCCTCGAGGTATACTACTCCCTGGATCGTATGGAGATGAATTTTCTCGGATATACCAGAGACTCGCTGAAAAATATGAGGTGATATATATCCGAGATTTCTTTTTTAAAATACAACAAAAGTCGGGATACTTTTATCTCGATCAGATCCATCCAAACCCAAAAGGAAACAAATATATTGCCAAGAAAATCTGAAATTTTCTCATGGCATCGAGACTCCTCGGAAATACTAGCCGATAGAGCTCGTGACTTCGATCATCTCTTGATCTTGTACCTGTACGATATTTCCGGGTCGTACCTTTTTACGTAGCTCAGTCGCCTTAGCTCCATCGAGCGATACGAGACCGGCTCGGATGAGCTCTTTTCCTTGACCTCCTGTCTCTGCAAATCCGGCAAGTTTAAGGAGAGCAAAGAGCTCGATGTATTCGGTATGGATAGAAATTTTCATAATACTAAAGATGAGGATAGAGATCCGTGAGGAGGATTTGTACGAGAGATATATCCACCTTGCTCGTGAGATCTGGGAGACGCTCTCGGATGATATAAGATCTCATCCCTCCAAAACTGGCGAGATGATTGACTACGTCATTGAATTCTTTTTCGTCTCGTACTGGATGAGGAATGAGGGTCGAGAGATACTCGTACGTATCTCCAAACCGGAGAGTATAGAGATTCATATTGACGGAGAGCTCGGCTTCTTGTTCGAGGATGAGTATTTCCTCAGCGGTAGGCTTTTCGACCATACGGATCATAGCTCCACTCGAGCGATCCGAGAGTACGAGTCCATATTTCGATCGTACATCATCTGGGATACCGAGAGCTCGGGTTTCGTAGGGAAATATAGTATTTGCGGTGGTCTCGTAGGCTTTTCTAAAGGCTTCTTTCGAGCAGAGATTATCAGCATTGGATACGCTGTACCACTCTGTATTTTTTAGGTCTGATGCCTGGAGTGCCTGATAGACTGCATCACCCGTGCCCCATGGTTTGGATCTCTCCGCAGGGACGATCTGTCGGACGATCTGGAGGGTGAGATCATACCCACGAGTGAGGACTTCGGATCGTATATGGGTCTCAGTGACGGTATCAGCCGGATGCAGGACGATGATGATCTCATGAAATCCCCCCTGGACTGCATTGTAGAGGATATAATCGATAAATCTCTGCCCTTTAGGTCAGACAGAGAGCATGCATTTTGGGAGGGTATTCGCCTCTTCGATGAGTTTCGGGTCGATGGTTTCTGAGCCGATTTCGAGAGCTTTTTTCATCCGCGAAGAAACTCCAGCGGCCATGAGTATGAGAGGGTGTCGAGACATAGGGGGAGTATATGAGAAGGGGAGTTTCGAGCAAGTGGAAATCAGAGTAATCGAGATTGGTGGCAAGTAATAGGGGGAGATGACGATTAAAGAAGTTAATTCTCTATAAAGACGGGCTGTAGAATAGATTTTACTTTTCAGAAACTGATAAAATATAATTCATATCAAATAGACGTGAGTAATAGCTGTAATTATCTCACTGAGACCATGCAATTGTCTCTAAATTAGATATATAGGATTGCAATACTGCATCTCGAGTATAGCTTAATTTATTATAAGACAGCTTAATTTCATTATAACCGCGAGTCACATGAGATTCAAAACCAGCAATGATATTTCTATCATGATCTACATTATTAATAGCATTACTTACCAAGGCAGTAGCTCTTTCTATCTCATTTTTCTTTCCCTCTTCGGCAGCTTGAGATTTTCAAAG
>JANOQA010000033.1:0-1761 GCA_031422145.1 bacterium
AAAAGAAACAGCTTCTCGCGATACGGGATCTCCTCGAAAATGCTCAGAAATCTATCACCTCAGCCAGAAAACTCCTCTCCGGTCTCGGGATAGAAAGCTCCTCAGATATCGCTTCGTTTGGTACGGAGTGACTCAGTGCCTATATGAGTGGGTCGGATAAAATCATCGAAGGAGTATTTACTGGAGAAATGATGCTTGGCTCAGATGGAAATACCTATCCTGTACCTCAAAACTACGCCTCAAAATCTCACCTCGTTCAGGGAAGTAAGCTCAAAGCTACGGTAGCGAGTGACGGGAAGATTACCTACAAGATCATCGAAGAAATAGCCTACGATACGGTGATCGGCCTCCTCACTATGAACCGAGATAAATATCAAATTGCCGCAGAAGGAAAAGTATACCATGTACTCTCTGCGAGTGTCACCTTTCTAAAGGCTGCCATCGGAGATACCGTCAGTGTGCGTATTCCTCAAGGAAAGGAGGCTACCTATGCTGCACTCGATAGTATCATCCCCAAAGACGAAACCTCTATATCATAGTCCCCTCCCCCATGCGAAAAGGCTGAGCCAATCGAAATACCTCTATCACTCTGATAGCTCCTATTATTCTTGCGGTACTTATACTCGTGATCATTGCAAAAGTGATATTTTCTGGCGATAGTACGAGTACGAGTGAATCCGCTCGATCCAATGGTGGCGAATCGGTAAATATAGTCCCGAAAAAGGAGAGTAAAGTGAGTATCTTTATGTCATCAGATTCGGAGACAGAGCTCAGTGGGCCTGCCAAGATGTTCCCTACTGACAAGATGGTCAAGGTGACGAGTGGAGACGCAGATATAGAGATCGAAGGGAGCGTATCTCGGATCTCTATAGAAAACCTCAGCGAAGTACAGTACAACGGTATCCAAAATGGGAAACATACCTTCACTCTATTAAACGGATACGCCTGGGTAGAGTCTCCTTCGAGTGATGTAGTATTCAAGCTCAAAAACTTTTCTCTCAGTCCTGTCACAGCTCCGACTTACATAGTAAATCAAAATACTCGAGCGAGTAATGTGTATGTACTACGTGGAAATCTCCTGCTTTCTACTCCAGAGTCCGGTGAAACTCCCGTGGGAATCAATCAAATGCTCTCGCTCCTTTCTTCGGATACAAAAGGAGGAAATCTCGGAGAAAAAGTCAGTCCTCTCGATGATTTTATCAAACAGACCAGTATATTTGAAAAGAAGGATGGAGCTTCTCTGCTCGCTAAGTCAAGCCAAGAACAAGCCGTCGATACACCTCTCTCGAACGCATCAGGAAGCACGACCCCTTCTCTCTCTGCTCCTCTCGGAGGGAGAGGTATTCGGTTTACCTTTCCTGAAGATAACGCGACAGTCGATACACCAAAGATTACCATCGAAGGAGTGATCAACTCTCCGGATGTAGCAAAGATCATCATCGAAAAGAAAGAGGCTCTCATACTCGCAGAAAGTAAGACCTTTTCGCTCAAAGATTTTGATCTCCCAGATACTGTAAATGATCTCTCGTACCGAGTCTTGGATATCAACGAAGTAGTCATAGACAAAGGTATCCTCACGGTGAATGTCTCAGGAAAAAGACCCGTATCGACGATCAAAAAACCAGACGTAGTTACATTCCCCGTATCGAGTAAAGACTTCAAAATCATAAGTCCCGGTGTAAATCCCTTTAAGACGACGGATACTTCCGTGAAAATACGTGGATCATTTGCTCCAAATATCGTCAAGTCTATCCGAGTCAA
>JANOQA010000034.1:0-3660 GCA_031422145.1 bacterium
TTTAATTAACTACTTCGACTCCGCATTTTTTGTAAAGAATTCTTCTGCACTCTCTGTTACCTCGGGGAGCCGGATCAGATTTTCGAACGATTTCTGCATTTCAATATTCAATCCTACATTGAGCTTTCATTTCCCCCGCAGGGTTTTCACTACCTGTGAAAGAGTACCTTTCGTAGTAGATTCACTTATTGTCACGACCGTATAACGGCCGGTTGTCTTACTCTTTTTAATACAAGAGCCTAATGCTTCATCCTGTTCATCTACCCGCATGAAAAAGAAATAGCAGTCCATTCCGTTTTTTAACCGAACTCCAGCCGATATTACGGAGGTAAGTTGTATACTATCAGAAGAACTAGCGAGTGAGGTGCCTAATTTCCTTGCTGTTAATTGTACATTCTCTCGCTTATCGTATGCACGAACCATCGGTCTGAGGATTTTCAAGCACTCGCTCTTACTCAGCCAGTCCATATCGCATCAAGCATTTAAAAAAGAATGTGCACCGTATACTCCATTCTCCGAGCTATCGGGATCATTTGAATATGTCACCCACGCTGAAGGATCAAATACATCTGATGCCTGTACTACAGAAAAAAGACCCGTCGAAACAGCTAATCCAATTACTAATATGACAGAAATTATATTTCGCATGATAGGGTACTATTAGTATATATGTAGAATATGAACAAATTCTTGATGACTAGTTTAGCGGAAATAAAAAAAATATAGTTTAGTTATAATAATGGGTCCGCCGGGGTTCTTCCTCGTCGCTGAAGGCGACTTCGGACGCGGAGGTCACGAGCCAAAACATTGGCTCGTTCAAATGCTTTGCATTTGTCCTCCGTTCTCACCCCGCCATCGAAGATCGCACAAAATCAAAAAAATCCCTCCGTTTGGAGGGATTTTGGTGATTTTTGGTGGGTCCGCCGGGGTTCGAACCCGGGACCTTCGCCTTAAAAGGGCGCTGCTCTACCTACTGAGCTACAGACCCGAGAGATCGGGTGTCCAAAAAGACGGTGGCATTCTAGAGAATTTGAGGAGAATGTCGAATGAAATTTCAAAAAACCCCCTCCTTCTAAGTCAGAGATACGGCAAGATTTTGATTTTTATACTTTGGATCCTGCGTCACCTCGGCTATATTTCTGAGAAATGGTGGGATTTTTACCTCCTGTCACTCTCTGGTGAGCTCTATCTCGAGTACAGCTTGGTTTCCAGGAAATGAGAGAGATGCTACGCTAAATTGATCAAGTTCGAAATATTGATTTTCATAGAGAAAACAAAGACGGTCCTTTTTTACTACACTGATAGCACTCGAGAGCAATCCTGAATATTCTCTCGGAGATATAATTCTCTCTGTTTCTATACGAGAATTACCATGAGGTCGCTTGATTGTATGATAGTACGTATGACCAACCCCATCTATGGACCTCATACGAATACGCTCCTCTACGTCTCACACTTGAAGATAATGCTGTTCTATATTTACCTTGCGAGCTCCTCGTTTAAGCTGATCAAAGTCCAAAATTTCTACGAGGTATTTGTTTTCTATTTCGAGTGGTTGGGGTATCCCAAGTATATGAGAAATAGCTTCTTCTACCGCTCTCATTTTTCATTCAAAGTTTCGAGAATTATCCACCACCTGAATCTTCGGAGAGCCAATATAGGCTTGTTTCAGTTTAGTATCCAAGTATCTCGCTTGTTCTGGAGTCTCGGTACGAGCGGTGTTATTTGCGAGAGTATAAAATTCCTCCGCTCCATCGGCTGCGGTGACGAGATGGATGATACCATCATATCTCGCGGAGAGTATCTGTTGCTCGGTAAGGTCATGTTCGGCAAGTACTTCTGTTACGATATCTGGAGTGGCATACGCCCGGAGATCTAAAACTCAACGATCGAGTAATATGAGAGTACGTCATCGAAATTGACTCGCTATCTCGAGAGCTATCTTTTCCTGAGAGAGCTGAAATGCGGTGAGTATTGACTGGAATGAATTACCAGAAAGATATCCCTCTCCGATCTTGGCCCCCATACCACTAAACAAATGCGTAGCGGACTCAGGCACAGTGATGATATTGATACCTCTATCTTCAAATGTAGTCCGAAGTCGGGCTATCGCCGTACTTTTTCCCGAGCAAGGACCTCCCGTAAGAACAATTTGAGTTATATCTCAGTTTTCTATCAACATAGTGTATATTTTATATATTACTACACACCATATATAGTAATCTCTCAATCTAGAAAGTCAATTCTACGTATTACCTTTTCTCGTAAAATGGGCATTTTCTAAATACAGAAAACTCTACCTAAAAACTTTACTTTCCTGATCAAATGCGATACTCTATGCAGAGCCGAGTATCCCCATCCTCCAATAGACTCCTACATGACTCAAGTATCCCTCAAAATCCGAGCGAAGAAATGGCTATCCTCATTTCTCATTTTTGTGATATTTGGTCTCCAAATCTTTGAGCTTCCGGTCCTCATACCTACGACCGCTGCGGGAGGGAGTGAAGTACCAAATATTGTCTCGATCATCATCAGTGAGTCCACGAACTCTGGAGATATAAAGGGACGGGTCAAAAGATATGCCGCAGATGTACAGGCAGCTCTCCCGAATACTCGTACGATCATCGTCGAAGTACCCGACAACGCCGCCCCTCAAAATATCGCCGCTCTCAACGAAAAGCTTTTTTACGAAGGGGATGGAAATGGTCTCGGAAAACTCGTCGGTACGGTCCTCATCGGTCGACTCCCGATCCCCGTAGTACGCAAATGAGGGAGCTCGTTTATGAGTGTCTATCCCTATACCGACTTTGACGACAAAGTTTTTGTATATGACTCTATTAAGGGGCTCTACGAAGCCAGCTCGACTCCGGTGCTGCGAGATAGTCCCGAGATTTGGCACGGAGTGATCATGCCAAATACTGGATCTGATGAGACCAATCGTACTCGTATCGTGAATTTTCTCGATAAATCTCATGATTTTTATGCCAAACAAGGCGTCTTTGCTAATTCTCGTATCGAGCCTTCCATGCTCTATATCGATCTGTTTCACAACCAGAAAGCGTCTCGTCTCCCAGACTGGAAAGCGTACAACCTCTATCTCGAAAACCTCGAAGATATAGCGTATAATCGATTTAATAAACATCTCGCTCAGCGGCTCTACGATACCTATCAGAAAATACTCGATGATTCGGGAGATATCAGCAGTGAGGATATTAAAGAATTTACGGGTCTATCGGCTGCTGGTACGAGTGATCTCAGTCTCAAGACGACTCCCGATGTCCAAACTCGGGCGATCATACTCAAGTCAGTAAAACAGTTTTTTGAAGTCATCAACGAAAAACACATCGGAGATATACTCAAATACGTCTACTATACGGGTCGCTACGGAGAAAACTCCAACATACGAGCCGATCTCGCTCCGGTCATCATCGGAAAACAAGACGAATTTATGAAGCGAGCTCTCAAAGATGGAAATACCGTGATGGAGTCAGCGATCGATGCGATCGTCAAAAATGGCCTCTCTCGGGATATCGCTCTATCTGTATCACTCGAAGAATGAAAAGCTATGAGTGGATCTCTCGTGATACTCCCCGGAAATAGTACTTCATCATCTGGTATCGCCAACAATCCCAATGGTACAGATCCAAGTAAGTATTTTAA
>JANOQA010000035.1:0-7969 GCA_031422145.1 bacterium
TGAAGTGTACTCTGGATCTTCTATTTTAGCGAGTCACTGCAAGATAGTCGTGTTTTCGACGAGGAGTGCCAAGGTAGATTTTGGAGCCTTGATCTTTGCCTGGAGAATGATACCTGGCTTTACTCCTTTGCTCGCTCTCAGACTCCGGATAGCTCGGATCACCTCTGTGACTATCTCATGAGACTTCTCGAGGGTCACGTTTCGAGAGAGGCTCATCTTTGGCCAAGATGAAGTGATGAGTACTCCCCCATCCGTGATGAGTCCAGAGAGATATTCCGTGACAAATGGTATATACGGATGGAGCAGCTTGAGGATGGTCAGCATAGAAAATGCCATGACGTCACTTCCATAGACGGAGGTAGACTTGGTAAGTTTGTATTCTTCGATCGCAAAGTCGGCAAATTCATCTCGCAGGAAGTTCACAAGCTCCTGTCATTTCTCGGAGAAACTGTACTTTTCGAGTCCTTCAGTGACAGAGTCAGTCACTCCTCGGAGTCTCGAGAGGATCCATCTCTCATGAGCGGGAAGCTCTTCTTCGTGAGTCAAAAGTCGATCATGAAGGGTCTCGTACGAGTCAGTGATCGTGCCGATATTCGTGTGTATAAATCGGACTACGTTCCAGAGTTTATTGAGAAGGAGGGTATTTGCCTCGATCGTCTGATAGGAGAAATTATAGTTATTTCCGGGGGTATTCCCGACGACGAGCGATATTCGCAGACTATCCGTAGAATATTTCTCGATGACATCGAGGGGATCTACGACATTCCCCAGAGACTTGGACATCTTGCGACCCTTTTCATCAAAGATGAGTCCATGGAGGTAGATCGTTTTGAAAGGAGTTTGGTCGGTGTACTCGTATCCAAAGAGGAGCATACGGATCACCCAGAAAAAGAGGATATCATATCCGGTCTCGAGGACATTCGCGGGATAAAACTTTTTAAAAAGCTCTGCCGGATCAGTCATAGACCAGTCGAGCACCGAAAAGGGCCAGATCCCGGAGGAAAACCAAGTATCGAGTACGTCTTCGTCTCGACGGATCATATCTTGACCATACTTGGCAATGAGCTCGCTCGGATCTCGAGTCACTCATAGAAGCTCTCCGGTCTCAGTATGAAAATACGCCGGGATCTGATGTCCCCACCAGAGCTGACGAGAAATACACCAATCTCGTAGATTAAATATCCAGTCCTCAAATACTTTATTGAACCGACTTGGTACAATAGTAAAATCTTTGGCGTGATATCCGGTGATGACTTTCTTTGCCATCTCGGATGACTTTACAAACCACTGAGTCGATACGATCGTTTCTACTCGAGTTCCACTCCGAGAACAGTATCCGACCTTGTGAGTGTAGGGCTCGATCTTGACGAGATTTCCCTTGGACCTCAGGAGCTCGACGATGTTGTCTCGAGCGGTCGTAGCGGCGTCCTGTCCGGCGAATATACCGGCCTCTTCGGTCATTTTACCATTTCGATCAATGACGGAGTAGTCGAGACGAAGGTTGTGTCGCTTGGCAGCTTCGAAGTCTACTGGATCATGAGCGGGGGTGATCTTGAGAGCTCCAGTCCCAAAGTCTCGATCGACCATCTCATCCGCTATGATAGGGATTTCTTTGTTGAGGATCGGGAGAATAACACTTCGTCCGATCATTTTCTTAAATCTCTTATCTTTCGGGTGTACAAATACGGCTTGATCTCCAAGAAGCGTCTCGGGACGAGTCGTAGCGATCGTCATTTCGTTGTCTGATCCAGATACAAAGTACGTGATATAGTACATTTTGGATTCTTCTTCTATATGATCTACCTCTATATCGGAGATCACCGTCTGGAGTCCGGGAGAAAAATTTACCATGTACTCTCCTCGGTAGATGAGTCCTTTCTTGTAGAGATCGACAAATATATCTTCGACGAGGGCGTTTGACTTCGCATCAAAAGTAAATCTCTCTTTACTCCAGTCCACCGAAGCTCCCATGGCTCTCACTTGAGATCGGATATTTCCAGAGTATTCCTCCATCCAATTCCAGCTTTCCTCCAAGAATTTTTCTCGTCCGATCCCAGCTCGACTCTTTCCCTGAGAGAGAAGTCGCTGCTCGACCTTTGCCTGTGTGGCTATCCCGGCATGATCGGTACCCGGGACCCAGAGAGTGCTATCCCCTTTCATACGATGATATCGTACCATGATATCCTCGAGCGTGAGCGTGAGGGCATGTCCGATATGGAGGTTTCCGGTGACGTTTGGTGGAGGGATCGGGAGATAAAATGTATCGCCCGTCGTACCCTCAGATGGAGCATAATATCCCGCTGCCTCATCACGAGCGGCAATATCAGCTTCAAAAGACTTTGGATCGTATTGTTTTGGAAATTCCATATCAAAACTGCGTAACAAATAGAGATGGTCAAACTATATGAAAAATACCACTGAAATCAACTACGGATGATGTTATCCGGGATTTTTCCCTAAACAGGAATCTGATATGGCTGAAATCGAAATACTATCCCCTCTTCTCTTTCGTATATTTCTGGAAGTTTTGGATCAAAGGGATGATAGTATTTTTGTAGACCAAACCAGTGGAGGAGAGACATAAAACGTTTTTGCTCATCTAAAAATGAAGCATAGATGGATCGTAATTCTTGAGTAAAATGATCTGAAAATATGGCCTGATCGAGGGCGTATCTCCCGAGTCTTGCATCGAATGGACGATAGAGATTTCTATCTAGATCTGGAGCCAGACTCGAGTGTGTATCTATTGCTTCAGGAGGTACATTTCCGAGACCTTCTGATAAGGAGTAATCCTGTACTTGTTTTTGATGTATGTGTATCTGCTTTTTCCAGAGGTATATTGGTCTCATAGCCGCTCGCCGAAAGCTCTCGAGAGCTTTTTGGACTTCTTTCGAAGTCTGAGCCTCAAATCGAGCTTTTTCATAGTAGGGCAGCTGTCCCGAATACGTAATATTCAGCCGCTCCAGATACTCGAAGGATCCCGTCAGATACTGAGCACGAAATGAGGTATTTTGGAGTACTTGCCCTATCATATCATGGAGGCCTCCGAGCATTTCATGAACGTAGCCAACGAGTTCTATTCGGTCATGCTTATTTTTAAAATACTGAGCGTCCGAAGGATCGAGGATTTTCTGCATGAGTTGCTGCGTTCGATGCTCTATATACGCATACGCAGAGAGAAAATCATCGATCTCCACTTGGAGAAGTGGAGTTTGAAACTCGGATATATACTTCCAGTATTTTCCAAGTCTACGAGTCAATATATCTCGCTCGGGACCTATTTCCTCTTCGAGAATTTCTCGTATAACACGAGACTGTACTTGGATCATTCGGGGAAAAATAGGAAGATGATCCTCTAATTTTTAGCCTTATACTTGATAAAGTCAAATGAATCATACTTTTTTGACTCGTAGGGCTCGAAACGATCGAGATACTCTGGGAAAAATACATCTCCTTCATGAGTCCCTGGGATATGAGAGATCCAGAGCTCTATATCGAGACCACTTTCGAGAAAGAGCGTATAGATCTGGAGTCCACCGATCACAAATATTTTCTCTGATCCAGGAGTACCCCCCTCGTTGAGAGCCTCTCTACTACTCGTCACTCACTGTGTCCCAGGAGGTGATATATATCCAGAGTCTGGCCGAGAAATAATGATATTGAGTCGCCCAGGGAGGGGTCGTCCGATCGATTCATAGGTCTTTCGTCCCATGATCACGGGAGAACCAAGGGTAGTGGACTTAAAATGAGCGAAGTCTTCAGAATTATACCAAGGAAGTCCGCCAGATCGACCGATAAGACGGTGATCATCGTGAGCGAGTATGAGGATAATTTGCATGGGATATATTTTCATAAAATAATCCGTTTATGCAACGGATTATTTTGGAGTGAGTCTAACGATCTTTTTTATTTTTAAGTGCCGTCATGCGTGCATCTTGCTCGGGTCCTATTCTTGCGAGATCTGGATGACTTGCTTTCTGTGGAAGCGAGATTCACAGGACAGTTCTTTTTTTGACTCCAGGAATGGGTGGTGGGGTAGTACGAGTTAGACTTCGTACTACTCGTCGACACTCGCTCGACATAGCATCTATGATCTCCGCTGGATATGGAATGAGGGTAAAATCTCGAGCTGATGCATCGTAGTCTTGTTTTTCAAATGGAGCAGCTGGTATAGGGTTAGCTCCCTTGGTCACTGTACCTACGGGAGCAATAGCTGGAGCGTTTTTATTGAGTGTAATTCCTCTTAGGTATTCCGGATCCTGATAATAAAATGCAAGGAGTCCAAGACGAACTGCTTCACGATATTTGCCTATGATAGCTTCATCAAAAGCAAGATCTGGGTTTTTATCAAGAGAATGATCGATGGCTGTGATGATCTGATCGAGCTTTGGAGCGGTAAATCCAAGAGCTTGGAGAGTGGCTATATCACGTAGAAAATCTGCGAGTATCGTATAGGTTGCTTTTTGGCCTTTTCCCGCTTGGAGGATAGCTTTTTCGGTAGAACGAGTATAGATCTGGATCTCGAGAAACCTCTCCAGTCTTGGTACTCCGATAGTTGGTACATCAGTTGTACGGGATTGGGACTCGAGCCAGAATACGAGAGAGAGGAGGGCTTTTACTTTTTCGTCAGTAAGAAGCTTGTTTATACTATATCGAGTTTTGAGCTCCGTCATGAATCCACGGGTTTTTGGCTGAAACTGAGTAATTCTGCCCTCCAGATTTGATGGCCATTTTGAAACTAAAATCTGATCGAATTGATCCATTCTCAACTGAAGAAATTCTCCAGCTTTTGGTCCGGATGGATGATCGAGAGTCTGAAAAATAAGAGGAGGAGATACAGGGGTATTTGACATACCTACAATCTACCGATCAAAATATCTTTGTAAAGTAAAAATATTAAAAGTCCCAGCTCCCCTTCATACTCGAAGACTGGGCATAGTTGATGACCGTCGTCTCAAAGAAATTTCCCTTGTCTCCGTTGGGATCTTGGAGTCGATCAAGATGCTTGTACGGATTGGATCTTGCTTCTGGATAGAGTGGAGCGAGTCCGATCATAGCAAGCCGTTGGTTGGCGAGCCATTTGGTGTATCCATCCGTCGTTTCTCCGTTGATCCCCATGATACGAGATCCGAGGATGTGGTTGGACCAGGTGATCTCTTGCTCGACGGCGGTACGAGTCATCTCATAGATAAGAGCTTCATCATACATCTCCGGGAACTCTCGCTTGAGCTCTCGGAGGATATTGGCAAAGAGAGTGACATGCGTCAGCTCATCTCGTCGGATATAGGCGATCATCCGACCCGTAGCGGGCATCTTCATCATGTCGATGAGCGTATCAAAATAGGCAAATCCATTATAGAAATAGAGTCCTTCAAGGAGGAAATTTGCTACGAAGCCTCGAAAGAGATTGCGGTCAGTAGGGGTATCAATGAGGTCTTGATAGATCGATCCGATGTATTTGTTTCGCTCGAGGAGGACACTATCGGTCCGCCAAAAATAGTAGATTTCCTCTCGCTCTTCGGGAGATACGACCGACTCGAGGATCGTCGCATAGGACTGAGAGTGGATCGCCTCTTGATAGGCGTGGATCGAGATCAGGAGATTGACCTCGGGAGCGGTGATATAGTTGGCGAAATTGGGGAGGTTTTGCGTCTGGATCGAGTCGAGAAATATGAGAAAAGAGAGGATCCCTTTGTAGGCCCGCTGCTCATCGGGAGTCATTGTCGAGTGAAAGTCTCGCTGATCGTCTTTGAGACCAGATACTTTTTCTGGGAGCCAGAAATTCCCGACCATGACCTGGTAGAGTGACTTCGCCCAGGAGTATTTTACGGCGTTGAGATTGAAAAGACCGGTGGTAGAGCCTTTGATGATCGTACGATCTGCTACGAGATCGTTACCGAGAGGATTGAAGAGAGGATTATTTTGTACGAAATCGTCAGCAGGGGGAGTCATGGGTGATGGGGAAGAATGGGTATTACTTTATAAGTTTTGCTTGGAGTATCGGGTCAAACTCTCGGTGCATCCAGTGTCGAAACTGAGCAAAGTACTCAGCATCAGAGTAGTACTGGAGACAGAAGCTTCCTTGTTTTTGGTCTGTATTTTTGCCTCGTGTCATGATATCAAGATGCTCATCAAGATCAATATCTTTCATCTCTTCGGGAGTAAGTACTCGAAGAGATGAAATTTTATTCAAAAAGAAATCCTTGAATACTCCACTATCTCCTCGATCATCCCCCTCACCGAACTGATAGGCATTTACCAAAATACGAGGAATATTTTTTGTAGAAGAACTATACTTTGGTGTACTCGGAGTATTTCATGGGAGAGTATACGAGGTAGTCGAGAGATGCTTGAGATAGATCGAAGCGAGAAAAGCAGTACGCTCTACGAGGTCTCCTGCACCACCTCTCGGGTACATAAACTGGACGGGGATTTCATCGATGATCGCTCGAGTCATGACTCGGGTACTATCTGAAAGTCTCATAGCCCGTCCCATACGAGGAGATATCCGAAGGAGAGTATCCTCGAGATCTCGATCCGCCTGGAGACGGTAGAGGTCGAGCATCTCGGAAGTAGGTCTTGGCTCGGGTTTTTGGATTGCGGAGAGGGAGAGAATTTCAGTGTGCATAGAAGTTGATATTAAGGCTGTGATAAGTCTTATAGACGTTGTTATAGAGCTCGCCGAGCGAGTACAGAATAGGTCATAGCATGACTACTAATAAATTAAAAGTCGAGAACTTTTTTTATTTGAATAGGTGGATTAAGTTCTTTTCTGACAACTTCATGGTATTGATCAATAAAGCTTTTTAAACATTTCTGATATTTTTGTGCATTAGAAATATCAAATAAATACTCATCTTGTACCACCTTATTATCATGGTATTTCTGTGTCTGAGGGCTAAAATTTCACTTTTCTCAGTCCATAAAAGCTGTTTCCATAATCTGAGTATGGAAATCATTTATTGCGTCCAAAAGATTTTCCCATGCTGTTTGTATACTTTTCTTATAAAATCTAATTCGACGAGAGGAGTTGTTAAATCAATCCGCTTCTATCCCTAATCTATATATTAAATTACTACTGAAGTTCCTTTCGAAAGAAACTTGAAGGACTCAATCCAATATTGGTGTTAAAATTACCTCAATCTGGTTGTAAGTTTCAAGATCTCTCGCATTCCGTAGTACGGTATTTAATACCCACTTATCCCAGAAATATTTGATACCCACAGACACAGTAGCAAATACAGCTATCACTAGGGATGATACTAAAGCTTCTCCAAATGAAAGTGATTTTAGAAAATCTCCAAAGCTCATGATTTTTATTAGTAAGCACTATTACCCACTACAACTCACACAGTCTTCCTTGGCCTCCAGTGACAGAGATCTCACATAGTAGACCGTCTTGATTCCGTCTTTCCAGGACTTCATATAGTAGCCCGCGAGATCCTGAGGGGTGACACGAGAAGGATCGATCATCCATTCAAACGATATCGACTGATCGATCCATTTGTAGATCGTGGCGATCATATCGATGACGTCGTTCATATCCATATTTACGTACTCTTTGTAGAGCCAGAAATTTGACGAGTCGAGCTTTGGAGCGATACGGATCGTCGGAGACGCGAGATTGGTTTCGACGAAGTATTTCTTGTAGATCGGGAGGAGAGCTGCGGTAGTCCCGACGATACCCGCAGTAGAGGTATTGGGAGCTGGACCGGTCGTATATCCAAACCGGACTCCACTCTCTTTCATTCGAGCAAAAAGAGTTTTCCAGTCGAGGTGAGCGTGCTGTTTTTCTGCTTCGAACTGATCGACCGTCTTTCCGAGGAGGATCCCCTTGTCATACTCAGAGCCCGGGTAGAGCTCGTACGTCCCTCGCTCTTTGGCGAGCTCGATCGATGACTCGTAGGTGTAGTAGGTATAGAGTTCAAAGAGTTCGTTCACGTGTTTGCGAGCCTCCGGACTATCATAG
>JANOQA010000036.1:0-5732 GCA_031422145.1 bacterium
GATAATTCGCCTGACTGGAATTGGATCGAGAATTATGTAAAAAATACTCTTATTCCTCAGCTTCCACAGACAGCTCAAGAGCTATTTTCTGATGATTTTGTTCCCAAAACAGTATCTCCCAAAAAACTAACTCTCGATACTAAGAGCTGGAAGTGGTTTCGATATGAGGAGATTTTTGATATATGTATATGAAAAAGTATCGATCTTAATAAACTAGAGCAATCTTCTGTAGGTATCAATTATGTTGCAAGAACTGAGGATAATAATGGTATCACCGCAACAGTAATAGACGATGATACATTCGAAGTATATGATGGGGCATGTCTGACTGTACCAATGGTTGGCAATGAGCTCAAGGCAAGTTATCAGATCGATCGATTTTGTGTATCACAAAATATTGCTATTTTTCGACCTAAACATCAAACATTGAATGCATATACTGGTGTATTTTTTAATACCCTGATTCGAAAAGATATATTTAGATTCGCATATGGTAGGACATTGAGTTTAGAGAGAATCAAAATGTTGAAAATTAAACTCCCCATCACCCCTACCTGAACTCCCGATTGGCAGTGGATGGAAGATTATATCAAGAGTTTACCGTATTCAGTAAGTCTATAATTGAGATCAAAATAAGATTCTCTACTTCTTTAACCCTACAAATCGTACCACGCTCTGAGTTGCCCGATCGAGGAGACTTCCTGGTTTCTTGAGGAGAGGGTAGACTCGAGTTTCTGACTCTAGATGAATGGTCACTTGCATAGTATTTGTATCTACTTCGATCCCGGATACTTTCGTATTTCCATCAAAGTCAGCGAGAGTGATCTCACTCCCGACTCCATCGAGGAGGACGATCGTCTCATCAAAATCCTCGAGGAGAAAGAGAGGAAAGTCGCTGCTTTTCTGCATTCCGACAAAGTCTTTATAGTATCGGATCTCGAGTTTCTCGATATCGGTAATATCTCCATCGGTGCGATCTATTAAAAATACTCACTGACTATTTTTCCCGACGATGATATCAGAGTCTGAGTCCTCAAAGTGTCGTACCCAGTCAAACCTTTTGACTCATTTGAGACTTGCAGGCCTTCCGATGACGACGGCTCCAGAGTCAGCGATGTAGGCACTTGTCTTATCTGAGAGCTGCATGATGTATTCGTCATTTCATTCGATCTGCCAGCTATCGATCTCGGCGTCTCCTGGAAAATCAAGCGTCTCAGAGTCAGGAATAAAATTGTTGGTAAAATACCAATCTGGATGATGAGAGGTTGAGGTAATATCCTCAATGAGAAGTACGAAATGTTCTACTCCTGTTTCTGTATCTCGGTAGGCCCCAAATCCATAGTAGTCTTTAAATTCTTCTATTGCATCCTCTGAGAGAGAAACTCCGAGTGAGTAGGGGACATAGTGTGATCCTTTTCGAGCCACATAGTAGTTGTAGTATCCGAGAGGAGTAACTTCTTTTTTATCTCCATCAGGTTCGAGTTCTATTTCTGATTTACCGTAGTTCTCATAGGCGATCAATTTACTCCCAAGTCGAGCGATCACCCGAGGATCGTCTCCTACTATCTTGATACAAAATATTACATCGACAAAGAGAGAAAATATTTCTGAAGTACTCATATCAACAATATCGAGTACTGATTTTTCTTTTCCAAAGAGGTCTGTGGTTGTACGATATCCTATGCTAAATTTCTTGGTTTTTCCCTGCAGACTAATAGTCGCACTATCAAAAAGAATGGGTCGCATATCTCATTCCTCTCCCGTAGGACTGCGAGTAGCTAGATAGTCGGGACTCTGAGTGAGGATAGATATCTTAGGCATGGGAAGTATTTATGGGAAAATATAACAGAGCGTCACTTTTGAGTCTTCGTCTGCCGTCGTGAGAGGATGCTGTTTGCGTACGATGACCGAGAGAGGGGTAGTATAGTTGGTAAATACTCCAAAAACAAGGAAATTATTGTCGTGATCAGATCGCAGAGGCTCGATCTTTTTTTGAAAGATAAAATCGGTCGGTGTATCTATATGAGTTGCGAGAGACTCGGTATAGATCTGATGTCCGTATCTTCCAAATCTCCATTTGGCAAGATATTCGCTCGAGTCGTCTGGCTCATATCGCAGCGTATGGGGAATGTGATCTCGTATAATTTGTTGATCTCGTATATTAAACCTTTCTATATTTTCCCAGATGATAGCAAAGATACGTTTATCCTGCAGGATCATAGACTCCAGAGGATTGGCGATCGTGAGCAATTTCTGAGATTCAAGATCGAGCATATCAAGGAGAAATTGAGCATCTCCAAGAAAGAATTCAAACGGACAAAAATTAAGTAGCACGTCCACTCGTTCCCCTTTAATTGTGAGTCATATGGGAGTAATTCGAGTATCAAATATATCTCCGATGATGATATTCTCCTCCCCAAATATATCTGCGAGCATATCTTGATAATCACGCGCCATCAGATAGTCCTCGTCGACAAAATTATGGGCGAGGAGTATTCCGAGTCGTTTCCCTTGGAATTTTCCATAAAAATCCTTCACGGATTGGATCATCTCTTCAGATATGTTGATATAGTTCGATGGACAAAGTTGTTTTGCTATATGGTAGGATTCTGTTATGAGTCCAGGAGTATTGGCATTTGTCTCGAGATATTGATATGTACCCGTGACCGAGTCGATGATGACATCATAGCGGGCAAGAAACTGCTTTTTTATAGGGAAGATTTGAGCAAAGTAGTCTTCAAATATTGCAAATTCTGGAATATTTTGGAAGAATTCCTGTCGAGATATCTCGTAGGCCTGGAGACAGATCTGATCTATTTGAGAGGTGAGACTTCGGAGCTCATCCCAATCTTTTCGAGAAAACGAAATGATATGATCGTAGTCGAGATATTCGAAATAGTGAGGATCAAATCCAGACATTTTTGACCGAGCTGTATAAAAACTTTGGAAATCGGAAGCGGTGATCGATATTTGAATATCGGTAAGTACTGGCATAGCTACTTTTGAGTTGTTCCAATGATTTCTGTTTTGAGGTCTTTTTGGAGAATTAAGAGATACCGCAGAAGTGAAGAGATAGTCCAGATCATGACTATGACGAAACCAAATATTCAGAACGTAATAGTAAATACAGCCCCTAAAAATAAGATGAGAACTACTTTTCCTGCGTGTTGATTTTCTCAAATATTTCGATGTTTTCCCTTTGGAGCATAGATATATTTTTGACCAGCTTTTCCGTTAACCTCAGTTATTACTTCAACTCCCTTCATATTTAGTAGATGAGCCTCTTTTGGAGTGAGTGATGTATTGTGAAGTGCGAGATAGAGCCCTATACAGACGAGTATTCCAAGAAATATTGTTGATCCCCAAATTACTCATAATATCCCGAAAAAGAGAAGCATGAGAGGGTTAGCTCGATGCGAGTAGGTAAAAAATTTCGAAGACATAAGAAATAGTAAAGCAGTATAGAAATAATTTATCCTCCTCCACCAACACTTGATCCTCCTCATCGACTAAATCCACCTCCTCAAAAGGATGTACTGATAGAACTCGTATTTTTGCTGGCGTTTGAGGTCCAAGAGCTGTTTGATCCTCCACTGGACCAGTTGGTATTCCACCAACTACTCGATCGTACTACTGTATTGCTATTCGTGGTGGTTGATTTTGGAGGAGTGCCAAGCGTGATCAGCATTCCGAGAAAAAGGAGTGGGATCACACCGAGATAGAGGAAGGCGATACTACGTTTTTCTTTGGCAATTGAGAGGGCTTGAACTCTATCTGTTTCTGTATAGATATAGGTACTTCGAGTGGATTTTGAGGACTTCTTTTTTAGTTTGACTTCTTCTCCTGAAGTTTCATCAGAGGCTTCTGTATATCCGTCTTGGACAGCTTGATATTTTTGTCCCTCTTCTCGCAGGTAAGCTTCGTATACTCCAGCTTCAAATCCAAGTGTCTCAACTCTTTTCGTTCCCGAGATATATTTTAATTTCTTGGGGCCGAGCTCTTTTGCTACGCCTTCGAGAGCGATCGCTGATGGACCAGACTCTCCGGATGCATCAGCTACGAGTATGTGGGATATTTTCTTGCTCTCGATAAATATTTTATCCGGAGTGAGACCGAGTCGGTAGATCATTCGAGAGGGCTTTTGTCAGATCTGAGATCGTATACTTTCCGAAAGGATGAGGGGAGTATACGGAGGGTGTGTTTCGTCTTCTTCAAAATAATAAAAATGTTCCGCCCCCTGGATACTTTCAAAGAGTTCTTTGAGTCAAAGAGTCTCTTTTTGTACACCTTTCCCGATATGACTTACAGAGGAATATGACAAGAGGATACTGTATGCCTCAAATGATTTAGTTGATCCGTTGATCGTTGGATTGGAGAGGATATTGAGGGCAGTATTTTTTCCTCCGAGTTCTCTGAGTATGAGAGTAGCGAGGGCGAGAGATACGATGTCGAGGGTTCCAAATACGAGCGTACGAGAGTCTTTTGGTATTTGGGTGAATATATTCGTGAGAAAGAGAGTCGCACGGCGTAAGTGTCACTCGAGATGGAGAGATCCCACAAAAGCTTCAGGATGATCATAGAAAGAGATCATCTCACTCACATTTTCAAATGCTCCACGAAAATATTTCTTGAATTCTGTGTCTCATTCGTATACAAACTTCCAATCTTTTTTCGAAGGGATACCTTCGAGTCTTCCACTAAAAAGTTCAGGATTCTTTTGAAAGAGCTCGTGAGCATTTTTAGCTATGATATTGCGTTCGTTCATAGGATATTAGTAAGCGTACAAAGCAGCAGATATAATGAACGCCATAGCGATCAAGTATCATTCTACGGTACGAGCCAGGGCTCTATTGTCTTCGGCAATGATTTCTCGTTCGAGGTGGAGATATCGAGTAAAGAGAGCGATAGATCCTTGGAGCAGGATGATCCCGACGAGTCCAAATGCAATGATAGAGAGGATCGCTATCTTGAGCTCTATGGCCGCTGCTCCAGCTGCGAGACTTTTTGAGTGACTGACCCCGAGAAAATATATCATACTCATCATGAGTATTCCCACAGCTATTACCTGACCACGAAGGATATGCCCGAGGGACTCATTTTGAGAGAGAAATACTTCTTTACGTACGCTAAACTTCGTAAACCATTCAAAGCACAAAAAGTTGAGGACGATCATTCCGATCCCGGTACCGAGATACACGAGAGCATAGAGAATAGTTCCAATAAAAGCCGTATAATCCATGAGGTTTATAAAAGAGATATAAAATGAGTAATCAGTTTTTCTATATCGAGCATTCGAGTATAGAGAGATTTCTCGATACTTGACATTCTTCCTGCAAAAAGAGAGAGGTTATGGACTCCATCGAGGGGGAGTATAGCATCTCCGGTAGCGGAATCAATATCTTTACGAAGCTGGAGTGAGTGCAAGAGATTTTTATGAAGCTGATATCTCAAATAAAGGAGGTGATTGAGTGTATTTTTATTTTTTATACTTCCCGGACGATCTAGATCAAAGGATCCGAGCTTTTTTGGATCGAGATCATTTCATGTAGCGTATTCAGAGAGGGGATATTCACGTGCTACTTCTACAAAGTACTGATCATGAAAATTTCCTTTACAGAGAGTGGATATCTCAGAAAGAATACGTCCGAGATTTTCTTTTTGAAAAGTGCCGAGAGTGATATGGATTTGAAATGAGAGCATCGGATCGAAGTTCCACTCATTTTTAGTGAAAT
>JANOQA010000037.1:0-3935 GCA_031422145.1 bacterium
CAAGCGGAGCTATCTTTTCCCAAAGAGCATCAGACACTTCCCATGATTGAATTTTTGGCATAAGTAAAATGAGTAGAACACTGGCGTATTCTACTCATTTTATATGGGGATTCAATATTATTTATGGATAAGTACTAAGTAAAAAAGATTAGTATTTCCCCATTTCAAAGTCCCATCTTTTTCGCTCAGCATCCCAGACATAGATGATCTCAAATTCATCACTTTGTTTTTGATAGTCTCGTGGGAGAAAATCAAGGTATCCATAATCGAAGAGAAACTTCGCATTCGGAGCATGGAGTGCGTAGTCTTTGAAATATCGAACATCAGCCATCTCGATATATCGGAGATTCATCTCTCGAACCGCTTTGTTGAGATACGAAGAGCAAAAGGCTGAGATATCAGTCTTCTCTATTTCCTCTTGTTTTTCTCCGAGGGAGTCTTGAGCTGCCTTTCGAGCTATTTCTACACTTTGGAGGAAGGTCTTGTTGAGAGGAATCCCTTTTTGAAATGCTCCGAGTAATACTCCTTGGAGCTCCTGCGAGAGCTGTCGACAGAGTCCATCTGGAGCTGGATCGAGCCCCTCAGCGAGGGTGAGAAACATAAAAATACTTTTTTCTCGATCTCCAGATTTCCCCTGCATGATAGCACTCATGATCCGAGCCCCTTTTGGAGCATCGTCCTGATTTCCAGCGACCTTATACCAAGCCGAAGCCCTTTCAGGATTATTATTAGACCAGTTTTCTACATAGGCGAGATAGTAGGGGATCATGCCATCTGTACAGGCATTTTTGAGAGCAGGATCAGCGTACAGTTTTTCGAGATCAAATTCGTTCTTGATCTGATCTACTTTTTTCATATCACAGGTGGCACGGATCGTCTTTTCTCCGAGGCCTATGGCTTCTTGTACCCGAGTCTTTGCGTCAGAGGGGCTTATATTTTCATAGCGTTCATTGACCTCCGGGAGGAGGAGGAGTCCTATTTGAGTCGGATAGGTAAAATTTGGACTGAGATCCGTGATGAGTCCGAGCATCTTTCCGAGATATTTTTTGTAGTCCGCACTCACAGCGTTATCTCCGATATACTGGATAGCTCCGAGCCAGTAAAAATCCCCTACGAGAGTCTGAAATCCTCCAGCACCAATCTGTACTGTCTCACTGCTCGGGATGAACTCTGGATGATTGACGATAGAGAATCGTATCTTTCGATAGACGTCTTGATTTGCTCCGGTACCTATGAGAAAAAATACCCAGAAAGCGAGACCGAGAGAGAGGGTGAGGGTGAGTATTTTAAGAAAAATTTTCATAATCAGTAAGAGGTCTTAGAGTCCTATTTCGTCTTCGGAAATGGGAGGGATATGATCTTTCGAGTGATCCTTGGATGACGGAGAAAGTCGATCATTTTTCTCCTTCAGATAATGGTTGATATCGAGAGTGAGCGTGACTCACTTTTGGAGAGATATATCTACCATACGCTGGAGGAGATGAAGACACTGATGGAGAGTGACTCCCTGTACTCCGATAAGTATCTTGGAGTCGGAAGTTTGGAGATCTATATGATAGATCAGTTCATGAAAATCTCCTTTTTGTATGACATGGAGCGATTCTATGGGGATCATCATTTTCTCAAAAAATGCTCGAACGAGAGCGAGTATTTGGTCCTCCATAGTTAGAGTATATCTGAAAACCAAGCCCTGCAAAGTTCACCCAACTTTTTTCTTGATAAAATATAACTTTACCCTATAAATAGGCTTGCACGGAGGATTCGCATAGTGGTCGAGTGCACACCCTTGGAAAGGGTGCGAGCGGGTAACCGTTCCAAGAGTTCGAATCTCTTATCCTCCGCCATAAAATTTCACTTTAGTAAGTCTAAGAATTTTTTAAATGAAAGTGTAATCCTCTGATGAATGTTAAATTTTTCCACAAAAGAGAAACGTACCATTGAAGAAGAACTTTATTCTATTGTGGTAGAAGAAATTGAAAGTAATATTTTACATAAACCTCTTTGGGCCAAGGCCTTGGTTGATTCAAATGGTACTGATAAGAATACTCAAGCTTTTTATATACAACTCAGAGTACAAAAGTTATATGATGAAATGCAAGAGAAGCAACAACAAGAGGATGATAATATTCGTGCGGATAAGCGAATCGAGAATACAAGAATTAAGAACGAGAATACATTAGCAACCCTTGATACAATAGTAGTAAAACTATTATCTATTTTCAAGTATCTCACTGGTATAATGTGAATCCTTGGCTTGCTCGGATTGTTTCTTTCTTATTTTAAAAATCCAGTCGAATATCATGAATATAATTATTGGTTAATTTTTTTAATTGTAAGTATAATTTTCTCTGTATTTGGATGATATCTATTCTTCGAGAGCTGGAGGATATCTAAAATTACTGATCGAAAAAAACTTAAAAAGAAATTAAACCTTTTCTTCATTATTCTTATACCTTTTTCTGCTATCGGTATATTTACTAGCCTTACTTTCCCTCTACTCGGTTTTTGGATGTTTATTAGCTGTATATTTCTAATATTTTATGCGATAAAATTCAATCTAGCATATTTATATGGATCAAAGAATAAACTTTTTTAGAAGTCTACTCTCTAATACATGAAAAACGCCCCTCAGGGGGCGTTTTTGTCTACTTCGAGTTTTAGTATCGCTCCGAGAGCAACACAGAATACTATGAAATAGAGAGCTGTGACCTTGAACCATGCCCACCCGAGTATCTGCAGTAGAGCGATATCGGGAGACAGATTGGGATCTTGAATACAAAGGAGTACAACTTGTATTTTTAGTGCGAGAACTGATCCTAGGCCTCCTTCTGGGAAGGTAGTTTTTAAGACTAGTAATCCGAGTATTGCACTGACCGATAGAATCCCCAGGAGGATACCAAAAACGGCGAGTTTCTTCATATTTGCCTCCTTTCTAAAAAATTGTCGGCAGATATAAAATACTCACTAAACTGCACTAGTCAATAAATGAGGATAAGTTCTAGCTTCGTAAACCTCTTCCAGTACGGATTATCCAGTATGCCCAACCCCAAAATATCACACACCCTCCGATGAGCATCGACCAGGCAAATATATGAGAGACACTCGATATCCCGAGAAATCCATATCGAAAGAGATCGATCATAGAATATATTGGATTCCAATGAGAGATAGTCTGCCAAAAAGGAGAAAGAGAATCCGTACTATAAAATACTCCACCAAGATACGTGAGGGGAGTGAGGACAAATGTCGGAACGATCGATACTCCGTCAAAATTTTTGGCGTACAGACCATTGACGAGACCCGCGAGTGAGAAAAAGAGCGTTGTCAAAAGTATACTCATTACGATCACTCCTATGTGTGAGTAGGGCAGATCTACAAAAAACGTCGTCGTTACGAGTACGATTGCTGCGATCATGCATCCTCGTATGATCCCACCCGATGCATATCCGAGAGTGACTACCCAAGCTGGAGAAGGAGAAACGAGCACTTCTTCGATATTTTTTTGAAACTTAGCTCCATAAACGACCGAAGCTACATTAGAAAATGCATTCGTGATAACCCCCATCATGATGAGTCCGGGAGTGATAAAAGTAGCATAGGATACTCCAGAAATTTCTCCGATACGACTCCCGAGAAAACCACCAAATACCGCAAAATATAAACTCGTCGTGATCACTGGAGGAAGTATCGTCTGGGGCCAAATACGAAGTATACGGGTAGTTTCTCGACGAGCCATCGTGAGAAGAGCGATATAGATCTGGTAGGGGGTCATAGAGGGAAAATTACTTGATTTTCTTTTTCCTTGGAATTTCGTGACAGTTGATAAATTCCATAAGCTATTATCGGAATTGAAGTTGCTAATCCTATTTGTGCGCCGGAAATACTGGCGCCGGGAACCACACTGACCTGGAACGTAGCCCAGCAGGCGCTCAGCG
>JANOQA010000038.1:0-2258 GCA_031422145.1 bacterium
GGATCCTCTCTCCGAAAAAGCTCCGGTTGCTTCTCTTCCAGTGGATAATGCAGGGGTTCCAGATTGGCTCAAGTCTGCGACGGAGTCTGCCACAGTAGATCCAGTGGTATCCGATGCTCCTATCGTGGATCCGATCATCCAGACTCCGGTCGATACCCCTCTTTCCGAGATTTCTGACGGAGAGGAGAGGAACGATCTCGCAGAAGTAGCTCCTTCCACCCCCGAGGATATATTCGCCCAAGATGAAGCGGTATTTGCTCCAAAAGCTGAGGAAAATGCAGGAGATATCCCAGACTGGCTCAAAAATACTCTCCCGAGTGTCTCTGAGGAAAAGGCGGCAGACATAGTACCTCCAGTAGAAGAAGAAATACCAAAACCTCCCGTAAAAGAAAACACACCTCTCTCTGCGAAAGTGAATACTCCTCCAAAGAATACTCCTCCCAAAGCAAAATACGTGTCAAAGCCTACCACTCCTCCTCCAGTAATAGAGGCAAGAAGTGATATCCCCGACTGGCTGAGAGATCTCGCTCCTACCAGTACGTCAAAAGAAACTCCCGAGGTAACATCTCCGGATGTTCTCCCGAAAACTCCAAAGAAAGAGTCTACTAAAACACCGGTAGATACCGAGAGTCAGAAATCAAAAGACACACCGACTCCAACGTATCCTTCGACTCTTTCTACGAGCGATCTCCCTGACTGGCTAAAATAACTCCCTATGCAACCAAACGATAGTCGCCCAAGTTTTCTGGATCAAGTACTCTCTGATACTGTTTCAGAGGGTACTCCGACTCCAGAGAGTACTTCTCCATCACCGCTAGTACCTCTCCCTCCAAAAAAGAAGAGAGATCCGATCACTCCTGCTCAAATGATGCGGATTCTCGGGGCACTGATCCTTGTAGGTTTGATATTTTTTGGGACATTCCTGGCATATATAGTATTCAATCCTGGACAAGCTCAGTTTTTCATACGGTTTGGGATCAATCCTGGAGATGTTGCTACGCTCCTTCAGACTCTGGTAAACGGTATATTTGGGTCTCTTACTTTTCTCTTATCGATCACCTGGATCTTCCTTCTTTTCAAGGCGATCATCACCAAAAAAGAATATCGTCGGAGGAAGACCCTCTATATCATCGGGGCTATCTCTATGATGCTGATACTCTTTTCAAATATCGGATTTTGGGCCTTTCTCTTTCAAAAGATCGGAGCCTCAGACTTTATAAAACCAAATGGGGGAGTGACCGCGTATTTCAATGATCTCTACCTCTCTGATACGTATAAAAACGATGCAGAGATATATGATTTCAATAATCTCATCGGACCCCTCACGGTGCGATATACGCTCGCTTCTGATGTAAAATACGTCTCAAAATATATAAATATTGCCAAATTTGAGATCGACTGTGACGGAGATGGATCTCCTGAGCATGAGGGATCTGATCCTGCCGCAGATAGTACTCTTACTTGTCAGTTTGATCGTAAAGGTCAATTTGAGCCCACAGGACGGTATTTTGGTACGGATACGGTCACTCGTGAAGAAACAACTATGCCGATGGTATTTATACCCGTCAAGATAGCGGGAGTAGTAAATATACGACAGACGGATACGAATACCGTATTTGATGGGAGTGAACTCGCCGCTATTGGGAACCTCGTATGGCGAGAAGGAAAAGACTTTGAAACTATCGCCTCAGAAGAACCCAAATTTACTACCAAGATAGAAGAAGTGGAGAAATATATCTGTCTTGTGCTTCGAAAGTGATCTTCAAAATGAGATACTTGCGAGCGAATCTTTACGGTACGTCCTAAAAAAGATGAGCCCATCACTGCTACTCTGCGTATAGAGTCAGATAGTGTAAATACTATGCGATATACCATGAGTGTGACCAATCTTAAATCAAAGAGTGGGGGAGACATAGAGTCGACTAGATGGTTCCTCGATGATACTACTCCGATAGGACGAGAGCAGACGATCGAGAAACTCTTTCCTACTTTTGGATCCTACAAGATCAGCGTCGAGATCATAGATACTGCCGGTAATAAAGTCACTCTTTCAGAAAATATCGTCATTGCTAAGCCACTCCAGCTGATCAAAAATGGGAATTCGGAGTCCCTATTGATCGTCAAAGATGTAGAGGGAACGACATCGTATTTAAAGGGAGCCTACGACCGTGATCTCTGAGCATATAATATTAAAAATTTCTCTGTTCCAGCGAAACTTATATTTGATGCGAGTAATATTCGCGTACAAAGTGAATGAT
>JANOQA010000039.1:0-6437 GCA_031422145.1 bacterium
GGAGTGGAGGAGTAGGATCAGGTTTCTTTATTTCTTTTTCTATGACTTCAGAGGATGTTGCACGACTCGATACGCTTCGATCTATCGGAGTTTCTTTCGGGGTATCCATAAATACTACATATACAAGAACAGCTCCTACGACGAGGAGGGGTACAATGGTAGAGGGGCGAAGGATAGGAGAAGTGTGAGATTTTTTCTTGGGCATAGGAGGAGGATGAGGATCAAGACTCCAGTATATCTATCTCTAAATAGAGTAAAGTATAAAAAATCCCCGTGTATCCTCGAGACTGATCGAGATACTACTACGGGGATTACAGAGCTTTATGTACTAGAATTTCTTTTCTATAAAACTAGCGGGTGCTACTACGGGGAAGAGTCCGTACTCGTAGGTACCTTTTCCTTTGAGATCGATCTTGAAATTTCCAGCTTGTGGAACATCAAATCCAAGAACTACATCGTAGGCGACTGTATTTCCGGTAGGAGCAATTTTTATATATCCTACATCTTTTCCGTTATAAGAGAGGGCGAGATTGGATTCCCAGTTATTTTGAGGATTGAGGAGTCCTTTCATACTAAATGATTGAGTTTCTTTCGAGTAGGATTGATACTGACTATAAAATACGTTCAGTTGGTTGTTTTCCCATCCGAGATCAAAGGTGCTGTCTGAATATTCATTTTTATCTCGAGCCGTCCAAGAGACGGTATCTTCTGATATATAAAATTGAGAGGTTTCACCTTTCGAGGATCACTTTCCAACTGTACTTCCAGAAATGACATATTTTCCATTCGTATACGTGAGTTCTGCTTCTCCTTTTGTATATCGAGTGACCTGTTTCCAGTCTATTTTCATACCGTTCTCTGTCTTGGAGTAGATCATCTTCCCAGCCATTTTTAGATCATTCATTCCTGCATTTTTCTTTCGTCCCATGGCTTTATTGAGACTTTGAAAAGTAGAGAGTTTAAATCCAAGTTCATAGCCATTTTTTACTTTCTTTTTAGCGGTCATGAGGGGTTGAGTTTCGAGGACACTCATCATTTTATCCATAGTCTCGAGGATGTTATCTTGAGTGATCGCCCCATCGCCCATACCACTGAGTTTATAGGTCGTCCCGATATAGGGGGTGATCTCGGTCACTGATTCATTTATATCCTTGAGCATTCGGTCGTCATTTCCCGTGGCAACCGCTGTAAACTCACGAAGCTGTACATAGAGATCGTCATCGAGCACTTTTGCTTCTGCGGATACTTTTCCTACGATAGATATATTTTTTGCGGGCTCATCAACTTCTTTTTCCGTTTCCCAGTCATATTTCTTTCGGGATTTTGTATTGACGACGAGTGTATAGTCAGCTACGACATCTACGGCACTTTCTCCTCGTAAAAGAGATGAAATACTCATATATTTACTGATATTCACCGAGAGATTTGCATCTCCATCATTTCCCGTCCAAGCAAAGGTAAATTTCTGATCACCAGTTTCTGTAATATCTTGATCTATATATTTTTCCATAGCTCATCGAACGGTCCTGATGATATCTTTTTGGACCATGAGGATATCTGACTCGACCTGAGCTTCTGCTGCGGAGAGTGTTTTCTTGCTGGTACCACGGGACTCGACCGCTCCGACGGAGGTGACAGAGAGAGCTAAGAGGGTCAGGAGAGCGAAGGATTTCTTTACAAGAGACATAGAAATAGGTAAAAAACTAAGTACCTATGATACCCCTCTCTGGGTGGAGTTCAAATAATAAGTTAAAACTGGATCGAAAGAGCCTTTTCGAGCTGATTGTCTACTTTGCTGGATTTCCAAAGAGCCTCATCGTACACGACTTCTATATCAGGAGAGATCCCGATGTGGTCGATAGACCTGGAGTGTTTTCCAGTGAACCACTTAGCAACGGTATATTTAAGAGATGATCCGTCCGCGTTGGGTGCTACGATCTGGACTGACCCTTTTCCATAGGACTTTTCTCCGACGATCTTTATACGAGATTCGAGATAGTCCGCCATGGTACCTGCCATGATCTCTGAGGCAGAAGCGGTTCCTTCGTTGATGAGGACGACTACTTTTTTATCAGCAAACCAAGCATCTTTTCCTTCCGAGTAGTAGGATTCGAGATTACTGAGAGAAGCAATATTGAGTTTAGACTTTCCTTTCGGTACAAAATAATCGAGCATATTGGAGACTTCATAGACATTTCCTCCTGGGTCATTTCGTAGATCGAGGATCAGTCGAGTAGCTCCATCCTTTTTCATAGCATCTACTGCTTTGGTAAATTCTTCGGATACTCCTTCTCCAAAGGAATTTACTTGGATATAGAAAGCGTTTGATCCGAGTTTTTTCGAGCTGACGAGATCGTATTTTACTTTTTCTCGAGTAAGTACAAAAGTGAGAGATACTCCGTCTCGTAGTACTTTGAGTGTCACGGTGCTTCCGGTCGGTCATTTGATACGACCCACTACTTCCGCGAGATTACTCTCTCGAGTGATCTCTACACCGTCTACATGAGTGATACGGTCTCCTCCCTGCATCCCTCATTTCTCAGCGGGACTATTTCTGATAGGACTGATGACCATGAGCTCTCCTGGCTTTTCCATCTCTACGAAGGCTCCGATACCCTCAAATTCTCCGTTGAGTGAGTCGTTAAAACCAGCACTCTCTGTCGGAGGGAAGAAGGTAGTATATTTATCTCCGGTAGCCTGAGCCAGACCACCGATCGCTCCATACATGAGATCTCGTTCTACAAATTTCTCTCGATCGATATGTTCGGTAGTGATCTTGAGATAGGCGTCGTTGAGGAGGTCAAATCCATCGGCTTTGGTGATCGCCCAATCGGTCGTTTCTGGAGTTAAGATAATATCAACATAGGATCTGAGATCATCGTAACGGAGTTTTTTGTTGTTTCGTTCGAGTTTTTCCCCTTCTACGAGCATCACTCCATTTACTTCTTCTCCGAAAAATCGCTCGGTCAGATCGATAAGTTTGGCATGTGTAGCCCCTCCACTCAGTCGAAGAGGGATATCTTTGATCTTGATCAGATCCATATAGACCGCTTTTTGGTAGGCTCGATAGAGGCGAGTATCCCGAGTAGCGATATCGAGTGATCCTTGGAGATCTATATGACGGTAGCTTCGAGGGATTTCCATCCGTTCTCCAAAACTATCCACCATAGTCATAAAAAGCTCCGAGTGGGAAACATATCGAGCAGCTGGTCGAGACTGGAGATACGAGACGATCGTACCCGGCTCTGCCTTCGGTAGAGCAAAAGTCTGAGAAAAGACTCCAAAGAATATACAAGATATGAGGAAGAGTGAAATAAATCGTTTCATAGAAATTAGGGAGAAGGATTGGAAAGAAGATTGGGTGGAGTGGAAGAGGGAGTATTGGAGAGATTGACCTTGCCAAATAGAGTTGCTACTCCAAATCCCATCATACCGAGAGCTATGAGACAAAGAGCAGTGACCGTGCCACCTCGACCGAGATAGTGCTCGGCCCATCACCATCCTCCAGTCCATTCGTATATGGCTTTTCGGTATTTGAGAGTGGCGACTCCGAGTCCAAAAAGCAGAAGTCCGTAAAAGATATTTGCTATCATGATGGGAGTATAGCAGGGGAGTAGGAAATATACAAAGTTAAGTCAGAGATTTTTCAGGAGGAATATTTCCCGCATAATTTGACGAAATACGTATAACTCGGGTATCATAGAAGTATGAATCGACTTGCCGATCTCTCGTGATCTCCCGCTCAAACTCCGATACATTCTCAGAGACAGAGTTTTGAGAGTTTGAGTGTTTCTGAGCAAAATACACTTTTGGTAGAATTTGCCCGAGAATATGAGGAGTATAGTCGAGATTATGGCCCCATGGATCAGGCAATGCGAGATCCGAGAAATCTTCCAGATATCCTGAGAAACACTTTTACTCATAATTTCCTCTTTCGTAAATGAGTATATGAATCCCTAGATGTATTTCTCTCGAAGTACCAGCAATTTGTAGTACAAAGAGTACAAAAGACCACGACACATATAGTGGAGGATCTCCATAATGGGCGAATCAATGATCAACGGGATCAAAAATCCCCGGTGACTCAGTTGACGTTAGGATTTCCGGATCTCGATCCGGAAATATTTGATGAAAGAGCTCGGCTCCACGGGATAGCTTTTCGACAGATCATGCACACAATGAAACATCTCCGTCAAAAGTACCAATTTTTCCCAAAATATGACCAAGATGGAGTACTACAGGGTACATATGAGCCGTTTGTAAACAGAGAATCTCCCGATCAAGAAGCGAGAAAGCTCCTAGATCTCCTGGCTCAAGAAGGATGAGAAATCGATACAGAGATACAGGCACTCGAGAAGCTCTTGCAAGATTTTGATACTACAAAAAGAATAGAAATATAATAGAAGCGGAGGAGAGAGAGTTTCTGGATCAAAAAACTTGCCTTTCTCCCCATTTTCTCTATGATCCAGACGCCTTGGGATATCGCCAAGTGGTAAGGCAGAGGACTCTGAATCCTCCACCGAAGGTTCGATCCCTTCTATCCCAACCATCGTACAAAAGAATCCCCCCGTTTTACGGGGGGATTTGTTGTATGACAGATTGTGACAGGGATCGAACGGAGGGAAAATCTGAAAGATTTTAAGACGACAATGATTTGTCGTCTGACCTCCGCGTCCGAAGCTCTGAAAGAGCGAGGAAGATCCCTTCGTGCAGTAAAGGATCGAACCGAAGTAAAATGCAAAGCATTTTAACGAGCCAACGTTTTGGCTCGTGGCTGAGGCGTTCTGAGCCCTTTGTGTGCAAGAAAGATCCCTTATATATTCCCCCGAATGGCACTTCGTTATTGATTATACGGAAATCTAATTTTATAAAGAGCGACGCTTAAATGCATGTTCTTTAGTTTGCTGTTAGAGTTTTATCTAGAAGTCTAGGATCTTTCACAAATTGTATTGTCCACAAAGATATACTATACTGTATTATACCTCTAGCCCAGGTTTATCGTATGGTGAACAATCTACAATTGCTTGAGCAAATAAGAACGACCCAAATATTTAATGAAGCTATCAAAAATCAGTTGATGGCTCATTTTTCAATACTTACACTGGGGCAGAAGGAGATCATATATTCTGCACTGATAAGCGAAAAAGCAATTCTTCTGAACTATTTACGGTCCCTAAAGGATGATGAAGAAGTTCAAATAGAAGAGATTCAGAGACAAACACAAATCCTCGTGGGACTAAAAAGATGAAGGGAGGAATCAAAAGAGAAGGCCAGTTTCAATAGGGAAGTGCAAGATTTGCTTGTATCTCTCAATTCCATCTAAATATGGAACTCCAAGAACTTCAACATACCGAAAAACGTTCGGTTCCCGTCGAGAAGAAAAAGGAAAACAAATCCAGGCAATTTGAGGCTACCTTAGCTTCACTGGATAGTCAATCGGTGAGCCTATCTGAGGTTCATGCTATTCTAGATATGCATGCTCAGACAAGTCCTGTATTTAGGGAGAAGTTTCAGAGTTTCAAGGATACTAATTCAAATAAACTTATCAGTGCTCTTTCTTGTACAAAGGATACACCAGCAAATCCTGTACTCTCCCAAACTATCCAGTCCTATAAATCCCAAATCGATCAATTAAAAGGAACGCTGAACAATCTTCAAAAATCTCTGAATGAATCAACGAGCTTGAGTCTTAAGACTATGGACACCGTCAAGGGTATATTCACGAATGATACCGTTCACAATAGTTACAAGGCTTCGTTTGACCGAACGAAATCACAAGCCACTCAACTGCTCGCAAAGTTCACAGCTGAAACCAAACCAAATAATCTCTCCCCGGAGGAAAGGACACAATATAATTCGCTCGTAAAGGAATTGGAGAAAATACAAAGATTAGAACTTTCATCAACGGGAATCATTCAAATGCAGGTAAACGAAATACTGGGTACTCCAGAAAATCTTAAGAATGCCTTCCATTGAGTAAAATGAGAAGTCATTGGAGTAAAAGATGGGCTCGCGGGAATGGCAATCTGAGCCTTTGATCTTCTTAAATTCACTGCAAAGTATACTTTTAGTCAGCAGTACCGAGCGGAAGTAAGCGTTCAGGTGGACCAAATCTCCGCATTCTGTAAGGAGAATGGTCTTGCATGAGTTTCGGGCAAAGTATACGAAGCTCTGGGAAAGGAGATGGATCGGGTCTCAAGACTTCCTTCAGACCAACAGGCAGAAGCTATCGGGAAAGTGGCAGGAAATGTTATTTCTCTACTTATGGTAGTGAAATGAGCTGTAGTAGTCGGACAGAAGCTTGGAAAGATCTGACAAGCGGAGAGGCTTATCGCAGAGGCAGAAGCTCTCGAGAATCTTGCTAGAGCAGCGAGAATAAAGCAATTGGCTGAGTCACTTTTGGTCTCCAAGAGAGGTCTTCAGGCTTTTGATATCCT
>JANOQA010000040.1:0-1650 GCA_031422145.1 bacterium
GTGGAGGCGGAAGCTCAGGTAGTTCAGGTGGAAGTTCAGGTGCTCCCATCCCGGGTGGAGGGGGAGGAGTGAGTATCGGATCCGTATTTACGAAAGATAATTGTCCGACTGGAGATGCTTCTCCGAGTCTCTACGATGGAAGATGTGATACAGTCGGTACAGTAGTATCAGTAGGTACTTCTACTCCGATATCAGTGAGTCCCGTAAGTCCAGCGACCACTCCAGCTCCTCAAATGCTGAGCATGGAAAGTGTCCTCTCTGGAAAATCTGGCTTTATCTCCTCAGCTACTCTTTCAGATGAGGGAAAAAGAGCTCTCGGACCACTCGTCCAATCCTATACTCAATCAGCCATAGCAAAATCGAAATGATCTGATAGAAAACTCGTTGTCGAATATTCCAAGATCACGAGAAAACTCGCTCTCGATATCCGAAAAGAGAAGAATGTATCGAAGAAAGCGGCTCTCACCTATGTACGATGAATGATCTCGACTCAAGAAACTACTCTCCGTAAGACTCTCTCGGCTAATCGAGTAGTAGTACCAGTTATATCAACTCGTACGGTCATGCCGATCGAGATTACTCCCGTAGAAACTCCTCCAGAGAGACGAACTCCGACGGTCATGCCCCAAAAATCCCCAGTAGTTCCCGCTACTCCTATCCAGATCCCAGAGTCACTCTTTAGGTATTCTGATATTACCTTTGCCAGCTATGACTGGAGTCAGGATCGTCGACTTCCCCGTGATATCTCTACTATCATAGATGCTCAGATCGAGCAGCTCAGTCGCTCGTATGAGTCGGCTGCCGGTGCTCCGTCTCTGAGATATGCCACGACTCTCTGAGAAATACGCCGTCGAGCAGGTAGTAGTACGACTGTCCGAGATCAAAAGATCCTAGCATACCTCGAGCAAGAGTTCACGATCCTCTTCGAGATATCGAAACGACCGAGATAGTATATAACTACATTTCATATGAATACAATCCTTCAATTCTATTCGACAATCCCGTACCATAATGCTCCACATGCTCAATTTGTAAGGGCGAACCTGATACAAATGGGTATATCTGATAGAGTTTCTCTTTTATCAGCTGAAGGTCACGATGCACTCCACACAGGTACACCCAGATCAGGAGATGAAGAAATATCAGCTTTAATGACGGCAAGGATAGGAGTGCTTCATGGTCTCATAAACCCAAGGGAATGAGACCAAGTTATAGAAAAAATCCGGGGAACCATATTTAAGGATCGATCTCGTTTATTAGGTAGTCAAGTTCACCTTGCAGATGCTGATATTTGATTAGTGGGCTGAAACTTCGATGCATTTATCAGAAATTCAACTCGTCTTTTTATAGAAAATTGTTTTTCAAGCTGAAATCTTAGTCAAACCTATATTCTATTTAAAGATTTTTTCACTAAAAACCATGAAGGGTTTTATTCATTTCTTACCGGCATTACGGGAAAACCAGATGTTCCATTCTTGACTTCTGAGGCACAAAAGGCACTTCCAAATTTTCCATATAACCGGGATCGTTTACGTGAAATGGTTGAAAATGATTTCATGAGTCTTACTGAGATTCTAAAAGAAGAATGGCTTCTCTTTCGGCAACAGACTAAGCATCTTCTGAAACTCTACTTGCTTGCCGGCAGGGTTT
>JANOQA010000041.1:0-1883 GCA_031422145.1 bacterium
CTATGTCGCTACACACAAAAACGTCACTTGGCGAGGAAATGCAAATGCCTGGCTTCGTAACGCAGAAGCTGCTGGTGTAAAAACTGGATGAAAACCAGCAGTTGGAGCGATCATATCACTCGGAGGAAGAGGATATAATCCCTACTATGGTCATGTCGGGATCGTTGTAGATATAGACGGAGATACGATCATCGTCAAAGATATGAACTATCGAAAGCTCAATGAAGTAACGGTACGAAAAATCTCTTCGACCGATGCCTCCATTCGAGGATATATATACGTTGACTAGTAAAAAAGAGATCGATAATAGATCTCTTTTTTTTAGGAGATCGAGGTCTGATTTTTATAGGCTTCCATCGTATTTTGTAGGAGCATAGCGATCGTCATAGGTCCCACTCCTCCTGGTACTGGAGAACAGTGGGCTTTTTTTATGATTTCTTCGTAGTCAGTATCTCCACATATTTTATTCTCTGCGAGACGGTTGATCCCGATATCGATCACTATGGCTCATTCTTTTACCATATCAGCTGTCACATATCGAGCCTTTCCGATAGCCACAATGAGGATATCAGCTCTTTTAGTATGTTCGATGAGATCGATAGTTTTGGAGTGAGCGAGAGTGACGGTAGCCCCAGCATTGGAGAGGAGGAGAGCGAGCGGACGACCGACGATCGTACTTCGACCGATGACGACGGCATGTTTCCCACTTACTTCATACCCGTGCCATCAGATGAGAGCGAGGACTCATTTTGGAGTACAGCTGACAAGGCCATGATCTCGAGCGAGATAGAGATCTGCGATATTGTCTTTCGTAAATCCATCGACATCTTTTTTTGGATCGATCGCATCGATCACAGACTGAGGAGTGATGTGGCTTGGCAGAGGAAACTGTACGAGGAGTCCGTGAATACTCGGATCTTGATTGATCCGCTCGATCTCAGATAATACTGATACCTGCGGAGTATCTTGAGGGAGATGGATGAGTCGAAAGGCTATCCCTACAGATTCGCATGCCTTCTTTTTTCCGGCTATATACGTGAGACTTGCTTCGTTATTTCCGACGAGGATGACGGCGAGACTTGGAGTGAGTCAAGTACGCAAAATATCCTCCTGAATCTTTTGGAGAATTTCTTTTTGGAGAGAGCGACCTTCGAGGCTTTTATACATATATTGAGACACAGTATAGAGACTTTCCGGAACGTGCAATTTTTTCTCTATTTTGTTTTGACAGGAGTGTCATATTTTATATACTCTGCGAGCCTAATTTAGGAAACCAATTTATTCATAGATTGGTCTGCCCCTTAACATCTGTGTACGAGAAATAGAAGATGAGAGACAGACGATAAATGTCGTGTATATATAAAGTAACAATTAAATCGAAAAAGAAGTAGTACTACCAACCCATCCCGGGAAAGAAAATACTGCCTTTTTCAAAGCGAGAAAAAACATTTTACCGGAATCAATGTAATTGACTGCCAAGACACAGAGAGACCTTCTCAAATATTTCAAAGAGCAATCTAAGAAATACCAAAGAAACTCTCCCAACTCAAAGCTCAAAATTAAATAGGTTCCAAAATATGTCGTTACGCGTTACAAACCATCAACAAATTCTTCGATCAACTCCGCAAGGAGAAGATCAACGGGTCAAAACATCCAATATACCGGATGTTTTGCTCCGGGACTCGCAAGAGTCCAAAGAACCAAGATTCAAATGAATCATAAGCTATAAGGTTAGAGGGACAGATTGTGCTTCGAATATCCTTCACGGGAGACCCGAAGTATAATTTTCCCACGTTACCGTATGTATAAATATACATACGGCACACAGTGGATGCCTTGACTCATACATCCGATGAAGGACGTGCAAGACTGCGATAAGCTCG
>JANOQA010000042.1:0-2232 GCA_031422145.1 bacterium
GAGACGTAATTCCCCTGATAGTGATGCTCAAGGGAGGTAGACGACTGAGGAGTGGACGTGTCTCGAGAAAAATATTCTCGACCATACTGAGTATACCCTACCTCAGAGAGCTCCTTCACGATATCATCATAGTGTGCGTAGATAGATTCGATATTGGACTCTTTACGACCCGTGAGACCGAGCGTAGCGGCATCATAGTAGTAGAGCGGATAGTAGGTGAGGTGACTGACCTCGAGGGCTTTCGCTTTCTGGAGATCCGATCTCATAGACTCGATCGTATGACCCGGGAGACCATACATCATGTCGATATTTATATTGGTAAATCCGATCTCCCTCGCCTCTCGAATACGCTTCTCGAGGAGCTCTCCCGTATACGTACGGTTGATCGCTCGAAGTATATCGTCATCAAAGGTTTGCATCCCGAGAGAGATCCGATTGACTCAAAATTCTCGCAGGATCTCCATCTTTTCGGGAGTGTAGGAGTCAGGATTACCCTCAAAGGTATACTCCGTATGAGGCTGAAAGTCCGCTCCAAATATATCTCGGATCCCTGTCAGGAGAGTGCGAAGTCCCTCTTCACTGAGATAGGACGGCGTACCTCCTCCTATAAAACATGTCTCTACCTGGAGAGAGTCGAGGCGATCTCGAAAGAGGCGAGCCTCTCGCAGCATCATATGAAGATAGAGTTTTTCAGCCGCTCGGATACGCCCCTCTCCCGTGACTATATGAAAATTACAGTAGGTACAGCGAGTTTTACAAAACGGGATATGGAAATAGAGATTTACTTTTTGCCCCTCATAGGGCTCTGCGAGACGCTGCTCGAGATCTGTGTAGATCTCCTCAGGAGATCGCTCTGACCAGTACGATACGAGCGGATACTGCATGACAAAGTCCCGATTTGCCTCGACAAAATCTCGAGCTATCTCGTGCAGGAGATCTCTATCTCCGGCATCAGAGACCGCATATTTTGTAAAAAGTCCCGAGAAAAACTTTCGAAACTCTCCATTATAGTCTAGGCCTTGGTACATGCGAGATCGGAGTTATCAATGATACGATCGTATTGGCTCTCTTCGATAGGTCTCGGATTTCTATAAAATTGTCGATTTCAGCGGTAGATATTTGCGACTTTTTCTTCTCCTATTTTGAGCTCCATAGTGAGATCTTCTCCGACGATAGTCGTACATCCTGGACAGTCTTCGACGATCGTGAGATAGTCTCGCCCCTGTGAGAGGAGAGCTGGGACACAGTAGCGAGTGAGCGAGTATACTACGTAGGGAGTATACAGGTGTCGAGGGGTCGTGAGAGTATCTATTTTGAGTCACTGAAAGACATGATAGAGCTCAAAGGCTCGTATATCATGCTTGGCAAATATCTTGGCAAAGTAGGCGTTGTCGATCGTGATATGCTCATGGGTGGATTTATCTTTGAAGAGGTCAAGATAGGGGTCTTTATTTTGTCCGGAGAGGAAATTCCCCCAGATGATCGAGATATTTGGATGATCGAGCTTGAGGAGTCGGGCAAATACGCCATAGTCATTGACAACGACTTCGAGTGGTCCGAGATCCGCAAAAGATAGGATACCCTCAAACACTTTTGGAAGTCAGGTCTCACTCACTGGAGGAGTCGTGAGGGTAAGAGGAAGTCCTGACGATCGGATGAAGTCCAGATACGCAGCATCTGAGAAAAGAGCGAGATGGTTGTGCTCGCAGTATTGATCACCAAAATACAGTCGATCGACTCACTCGAGAGATCTCGAGAGATCGGTATTTTCGGTGACAAGGAAGGCTCTTTCTATCATGGGATCTTGGCGAGTTGCATTTTGTAGACTTCACAGTTTTGATTTCCGCATTCTCGGTGGATGATCTTGCTATGGTAGGCGATATTAAAGTGGGCGAATTCGAGGAAATTTTCAGATACGGCCATATACTCTCGGACTCCTTTTACAAACTGGACATCTCGGAGGAGGATCTGGAGAGCTTTTTCACGACCGACGATCTTGAGCGAGACGATATTGGGGATATCTTGGAGCTCATAGAGCATGCAGACTTTACAGTCGAGCGACTTTTTGAGGAGCTCAATAAAAGCACTCGAAAATTCACTATCCGAGTTTTTATAGCGAAATTCTCGATTGCACACATAGGGAATACCGTCTTTGAGTCACTCGAGATGCAGCGAGGAGCAGATCCCATCACTATCGTAGCACCAGTCATTTTTGATAAATATCTCAAACTC
>JANOQA010000043.1:0-10502 GCA_031422145.1 bacterium
CGACTCAAGCCATCGAATAGAGAAAGGAAGCGTGATAAAAAGAATGATCAGGAGAACTATAGAGCCGAGATTGGTGAGCTGAATACTGGACTTTGGCATTTTGGCCATGACGATACTCCCTATGATCACTCCGACACTCGAAGCGAGGAGTACTAAGGTTGCACTCGAAGCCGGGAGAGAAAACTGCTTGGCGAGTACTTGGATGATGAGCTGAGAAGCGGCCGTCGAGATCGCCCATAAAAGACCGATAGCGAGTACATATTTCCAGCTCGCACGCAAAGCTCCGAGGAGCTCTCTTGGGAGGATCCTTTCTGAGGCACTGATCGGAGTAATGGCTCGATATTTCCAGCCATAGAGAGCTATCGGGATGAGAAGTATCGCGAGTCCCGCTACTCCATAGAGCTCGTAGAGTTTTGATCCAGCATACGAAGCCAGGACGATCGGTACGATAAATGCAAGATTGGTAATAGCGGCTACTCGGGTCTCTGAGCCAGAGTTCTCCGCCACATCTGCTGTCAGACTCGTACGAGCGATCACCCAGTAGGCGTATGCTATCCCAAATACCGTCATACATACGCTAAAATACACCGTTCCCGCAGATATGAGAGAGAAGCCTACTATCATAGCTAGGGCTACGCCGAGAGAAAGAGTGACGAGGAGGGAGCGGGAGACTCGAGGAAGGATCCACATACCTGATATATATCCGATGAGTCAGCCGAGTGAGAGATATCCGGCTATTTGCTCGAGGGTCACAGAAAGCCCATATCCCGTCGCTATATTCCAGCCAAAGTATTTTCCAAACCCAAATATGATCGTCCAGGCTACTATGAGCGTACAGAGGGAACCGAGCTGAAGAGGTGATGTATATGAGGTGCTACGGACTGACATAATAAGCATATGAAGAAGTATACGAAGGAAGTATATCTGTTTGTACCAAAAATACACCCTTTGGCGTATTCCAATAACTCAACATATGAGAATCCGACCTCTCTCCTGATGTGAGAGAAATATCTATGAGACCATCAAGCCCCGTACCGAGAGCTTTTACGATGGATTCTTTAGCGGTCCAAAGTACAAAAAACGCTCGCTCGCGTTGCTCGCTCGCGGACTCTTTTCCTAGGCTACTCTGTACTATCTCATACTCTCTTGTAGTATGCAGTGTAGAGCTCGTCAGAGCTATCGGACGATGTTGCTCGATATCTCCAGCAAAGTAAGTGATATGTCTTATCGGAACAAGTCCACAGAGGATATAGTCCCCGCTATAACTCACGGTCCAGATATACCCCTGAGTCAGGAGAGGTATACCAGTAGAGTCTTGCTCGGGCCAAAAATCCAAGAGGGTAAACTCTCTCGAGAGTATCCAGAGTCCTACTCGAGCGAGAAAGCTCCCTTCTGCGTCTATTTTTCCGAGACACTCCCCTCTTTTTGACTCCAAAAAATCATCCGTCGGATAGATGAGAAGCTCTTGTCTCGTGTATATCTGAGTCAGTACCGAATATTCTGTCATATATTTAGAAGGTTGGTATGAGCTTCTTGAGTTCTTTGTAGTCGAGCTTCCCGGTACCAAGCACCGGAAGAGTCGAGAGTACTATGATCGAGTGTATCTTGATGAGAGCCGGAGCTCCTCCTGATCGAAGTGTCTCATGTACATCGGAGAGCTCGAGAGGGTGTATCGAGAATACACAGATGCGAGATCCTCCTTCTCATTCTAGAGCCTCTACCGCAATCTCGGGAGCCTCCGCATCCGCCGACTCAAATCGAGATCGAAGGATCGTCTCGATAAATGGGAGTGAGATCATCTCACCCGCGATCTTTATAAAACGCTTGAGTCGACCGGTGATCGTAATATATCCGTCCTCATCAATATATCCCAGATCACCCGTCTTGTACCAAGACACCCCCTCTATCTCTACAAAAGGATCCGCAATAGTAGGATCGCTGTATCCAGAAAATACACTCGGTCCTGAGACCAAGATCATCCCCTCTCATTCTTTGAGTCATCCTCCATCAATGAGCTCGATCCGTACTTGTACATTTCAGAGGGGTATACCCACCGTTCCAGGGCGAGGAGCGTCGGGGGGATTCATCGAGATCACCGGACTACATTCGGTGATACCATAGCCCTCACAGATCCTAGCCTTTGGAGCTCGTAGTTGTATCATATCCATGAGTTCCTGAGGACATTTCTCAGCTCCACTCGCCAGGATACGTAGACTATGTTTTCCTGGCTCCATAGAACCTAAGATACTCCGGAGAAACGAAGGAGTCCCACAGAGGATCGTCGCCGATGATGTCGTGAGATGTCCTCGGATCGTCGATCCATCGGTCGGATTGGGCGAGTAGGTCGCTCGCAGTCCACTCACGAGTGGAAGAAGGGTATTGAGCGTAAATCCAAAACTATGAAATGGTGGGAGAATACCGAGGAGGATATCCGACTCTTTCGGACTAAATATATCGAGAGAGCCTTCGATATTGGCGAGGAGATTGGCCTCCGAGAGGACGACCATCTTGGGGAGCGATTCTGATCCACTGGTAAAGAGTACGACTCACTCATTCGTCAGATTTCGAGAAGTATTGGCTCAGAAATATATGCCGATACTTCCGAGAGAGAGGAGCTGACTCCGAGCTAGAGCGAGAAGCCTGGTCGGGAGAGCGAGAGACTGTACCGCATCTTCGAGATATACGATCTGCTCGGCATATCACTCGATAAACCGGATATTTGCTTTCCTTAAAAAGGCTCGACTCGTGACGATCTTCGTCGCACCCGATATCTCAAAACAGTGTCGGAAATTTACCTCACCTACCGTCCAGTTGAGCATCACGGGAGTCTTGCCAGCTAGATAGGTCGCCGCGAGAAGGACCGTCGTGGCTGTGAGGCTCGGGAGGAGGAGAGCGACTCGCTCTCCAGGAAGGCTCGCTAGTACAGATCGGAGGACCTGTACTTTGAGGGCTATATCTTTTCGAGTGAGGACTCCATGTTCTGGATCATAGAGCATATCGTGACTCCTTTCTGTCTGAAGATGAGCTATGATACGTCTCGCGATCGAGTCACCCGAATGACCGAGGAGACGGAGAGGGATGTCCCCAGAGATCTCTTGCCAGTGAGCCTCTTTGAACGATGTCGTGGCATGAAGTATACCCATCGCCATACGCACGAGATCACTCACTCGACGAAGCTCCGATATGGGAGGATTGGAGGCGATCGGAAAGGTAGCAGAGATATACTCTTTGAGCTCTGCCATCTGGAGCGAGTCGAGGTGAGTATCGAGGAGGAGGTGGGTATCTGCGGTAAATAGCATACCAGGAAATATCGATATGAGATATCCGATAATCTCCTCCACTACGAGCGGATCAAGAGTTTCAGAAAGCGTCCCCCCGCCGGTAGCTATATCCTCGAGAGATCCGACGATACGATCGGGAAGTGTCTTGGACCCTACATCATCTCCGATGAGACTATGACGAATATATTGTACTGCCTCAAGTCCGGGAGCATTATAAAAATCCTCAAGCGTCGTATTAAAGTGATCAAGCCCCAGAATCGCTGCTCTGATGAGTTCATCGGTCATATCGACTATCTCTATCTGTACTTTTCGGCGTGGAAGAAAGAAAAATGCATGTGAAAAAATCCACCAAATAGATCGGAGGAGTACTGATCCTAGAGCGGGGCTTTCTCCGGTATACGCCATCGACCATACACTTCCCCAAAGTCATCTCGTACGCATGAGGATAATACGAGTGTCTCCAGAAAGAGTACGTACGAGCTCGTAGGCGGTCTTTTTCCCGACGATACTTTCCCGTCCTTGGCGATAGATACGACCCGCTGGATATACGAGAAAATTATTTCCTTCCGCTAGGCGATCTCTGAGAATCTGGATAGCGGTGCTCGAGGCGGTAGTATCTCGACTCCCTCTATCAAAGTCTGGCATATCGACCGCCCCAACTCGACGAAATATCGTACGAAATAGTGGCAGATTAAAATACGTCTCACTCACGAGAGGAGCAACCGGCGTACCATGATTATACAGTATACTCGATACGATGAGAGGATCTACGAGAGCGACGTGGTTGGGGAGGACGAGGACTCCCCTTGGTCGAAGAGTCGAACTCCCAGTGATCTCGATACTATATCGGAGAGATAAAAGACGGAGGAGAAATCGAGAAAATATAGAAAGCATAGGGGAGGAGAGTAGTGCGTAGAATACCCGAGACTTAGCGTATGTACAGGTCAAATCCAGTCCGATCTCGAGCAAAATACAGCTCAGGAATACTTTCGAAGGATCGGATCGAGTCTCCCTGTATGAGTCACGTACGTCACAGATACTGGGTAATCTGAGCAGAACAGGCTACCTGAGGATGGAGTGCGGAGTACGTAGTGTCTCGTAGGGCGAGGATCTCTCGTAGGAGATTGGTCGTACAGTTGTGGGTAAGAGAGTGGTATATCTCGGGTGTTTCTTTGAGATCCTGACTTCGAGAGAGGAGTCGTCGGAGGAGCTCAGACCGCTCGGATAGATCGAGGAGGAGTGGAAAGTACTCGACCCACTCCCCTCGTGCCCCCAGACGGAGTCCGATCAAGTCCCAAAGAGTGCCCCAGATCGGGAGGAGTCCATAGTACGGGAGAAATCCTCTCCAGAGTGAGTAGGACTCTCCGGGACGTCTACGAGCCTCAAAAGAAAGCCCGAGTGTGCTCCCGTCTTCCCACTCAAAAGCGATGATCAAGTGAGAGAATAATTTCCCAACTCCAAATGGCGTCGAGTAGATACCTACTTCTCGAACTTGTGTTATATCAAAAGACTGTGAGACATATCTCCCCTCCTCGGGACTCAGATATCTCGTATAGGTAAAGTCTCTGATATGTGACATATCAACTCGATCGGCGTGTATAGAAATCTGAGGAAATCCTTCTTGTCCTACTTTCCATTCTGTGATATCACGAGGATGCGTAAAAAACATAATCGAGAGTTATCGAGTAAGAGCAAATATATAGGCCATATAGATAAGTATCCATACTCCTATGCAGGTCCCGAGCAGGTAGCGATCACTCCCAACGAGTCGTCGATAGAGTCGAGCGAGGAGATAGACTATCACGATCACCAGGAGAAACCTCGGAGCTCGTATGAGAGGAGTATATATCATGAGTTCGATAAAGCTTTCTCAGTTTGCTCCGATGATGCCAGCAAATATCTTGTAGGGGATGCCTTGAAATGATCCGAGAAAGGCTCCCAGATACATCTGAGACTCCAAGAGAGTATTCCCTCGGGTGATGACCGACTCACTAATGAGTGGAATACGATCGAGATACTGAGACACAGATGAGGATATACTACCGATCCAGTACATCACTCCACCTCCGACCATAGCACCAAAAGTCGCCCATCCTACCGCATACAGAGCCCTTCGAAATGAGTAGAGGGCGATGATCGTGAGGATCACATCGGGTACTATAAAAAACCAGATCGCTTCATTGAATGCCCAGAAAAAAGCTCAGAAATATATCCAACTACTGAATATACATACAACGAATTTAGTAGGCTTTTGAAAATTATACATACCGAGAAATATACATGCATATCGTCACCACTCCAACTCCTATGAAACTCGAGTCGATCCGATCGAGGATACCTCCATGTCCCGGGATATAGTCAGCGGTATCTTTTATCCCAGCACGTCTTTTAAAGTATGACTCGATAAGATCTCCTCCTGGGCCAGAGATCGCTCATATGAATGGTGCCACTCCGATAATCAGAAAACTGAGTACATATCCCAAAACAAATACCTGATCCATTCCATACATTATAAATGTATAAGAAATAGGTATGCTCCAGAGAAATACGATCTGTGCTATCACTCCACTGAGAGTTTTATTGGGACTGAGTTTAGTAAATCATTTTCTCCAGGGAAAGAGAGACCCGATAGTATAGGCAACGATATCACTGAGTGAAAATAGGATAAATACGATGACAAATACCATGAGATACTCATACAAGGCGAGTACATAACCCGAGAGTAGAAGTAAAAATACCACCCCTATTCCCAAGCGAGCTCCAAGAGAAAAGGTCGCAGTCAAGGGGAGAAATTCTCTCAGAGCAAAAAAACTAAAAATACCCAGGAGAATCATCTTCCCAAAGTCAGGGAGGATCGCTAGAAGAAGGAGAAACAGAGTGATATAGATCCAGCCGAGTGTTTTCTGAAATATATAGGGCTTGTGTCGGGATACGAGAAGTACCAATATCTCTATCAAAAGAAAAACTGACAATACGAAGAATGCTCCTCATAGAGGCGTATTTCAGCTATCTTGGGAGACCTGGAGGAGCGGAACGGTAGCTTGGGAGAAGAAATCCATACAAATGAATAAGGGTAATGAACGTATAATACGCAGGAATTACCCAGGTCGGAGATCGACTGAGCGTAACACAGAGTATCACTGCATACAAAAGAGTACGGAGATCTTTTCCATAAAAAAGATTTTGTCGATCGTATCGTACGATAAATATCATCTCCCCTATATAGTACAGGAGGATCAAGACTCCGAGCATGAAAAATATCTCTATCGGAAGATCATATACCCGCCAGATAGCCCCTATCATGAGGAGATCGGGGAGTATATCTGTACCGACATTGAGCATCATACCAAGTCGAGTCGACTCATGACGCTCTCGAGCTATGATCCCATCGACCGCATTGAGCGTGAGTTTTATAAATACCATCACTCCAAATAGTATCCAAAAAGCTACTCCAGGACTCCCAAATATACCCAAGAGAGCAAACATCGGGATAATCACCAAGAGGCTCGCAAGACTTGCCTGATCAGGAGTCATGCCTCGAGCGTAAAGAAAGAGAGCGAGTCATCTGCCGGCTCCGATGAAGTACTGCTTGAAAAAAAGATAGGGAGTCATGTATGGATATTTATTTTCGAGGTTTACGGATCTTGGTAGAAAAGTCAGGATCGTCAGCGTATCGAGCAGCGAGATCATTGATCTGATAGTAGGCTCGAGCCTCCTCGAGAGGGAGACTCGTGTCGAGGAAGTCATTTTCTAGGGCTACCTCATCCGAGTAATACGGGAGAAATATCTTGTAACTCCACCGAATAGGGGGTTTTGGTTCTTCAACGAGAGACACTCTACTTTCTCGTAATTCATTGATATGATCAAGTATCGAAGTAGTACAAGTTTTCCAGATGAGATTGTACCATTCGGGATTTCGACCGAGAGTATCCGCTCGATCCACCATAGAAACAAAGAGATTTTGGAGCTTTTTTTTGGAGGCACGCACCGGATATACAAATACTCGATCTTTTCGATGATTGGCTCGTAGACCTATGAGATCTCTCTCATCTCCTATGATATATATGAGTTCATAGCTAGCAAAGAGGGCTTTCAGTGGGCTAAAAGACTCGCCGATTTCTTTACGGATCTCTGCCGATATCGTCACATACTGTCCCCCACTAAATCCAAACGATATCATCGTATGGGCGGGTCCTGTATTTTCTGAAAAAGGCTCTATGATATAGTACGCACTTTCAAGGTCAGCGAGTCTATAACTACCCGTATAGTAGCTCGGAGTATAATCCTCGGTACTGCGGTAGGTGAAATTTCGTACATTTCAGATAGTCACCACTCACTCGCTCGATGTGTCTCGAGTTACCGTCGGAGGGATCTTTTGATCGAGAGTCCAGTCACGATCCAGTCGTGGCTCAGTAAAGATATTTACACCTACTATCGAGAGAATGATGAGCCCCAACAACCCAAGGACGGTTCATCCGGCATATTTGAGGATCTTGATGATCAGTAATTTCATGAGTCAGAGATAAAGAAGCATCCGTATACGAACAAAAAGAGGACCCACTGGTCCTCTTTTTAAAAAGATCTACTGTACTTCTTTTGGATCTCGGGCAAGGAGATTTTTGGTCTGAAAGAAGTAGGAGAGAGCGAGGAGAAATCCCCCCACTACCATGAGTACGATGATTTTCTTATCCGTAGGCATAGTTGCGAGATCATAGACGATGATCTTGATGACCGTGATAGCGAGGAGAAGAAGTCCGAGGAGCTTTTCAGATCGATATAGAAATCCTTTCTTGATACCGATATAGAGGAGACTCCCCGCTACGATGATCCACCAAAAGGTAGTGGCGAGAGCTCGAAGTCCTCCCGTACCAGTCGTACTGACTCCTGCCTGGTTGAAGGCGAGTATGATCAAGTAGTTTACTACCAAAACGAGTGTCGCATAGGCAAATATCACGAGGATAAAAGATGGTCGATACGTAGAGCTTTGTACCTGGATCTGTCGGCTGATACGTAGGCCTATAAACATCGTAGCGATGGCTATCATTGCCTCGATGACGGGCATATTCCAGTTGAATACTCCGTTACTTACAAACATATATCCGTCCGCTGCGTGGGGCACTATACTCTCTATAAAAAAGAGAAAATCCCCGATAAATCCGACAAAGAGGAGTCCCATAGCTATATAGAGGATATTTCCCCGAGCTGGATGATCTTGATCTATGAGAGCGTAGACACTGAGTACAAAAGCTGGTATCGTACAGAGAATGAGCGTGATCGGAAGCTGAAAGATGATCTGAGCGATGATGATCAACGCCATAATAGACCCAAAGAAAACACTATAAGAGATCATGAGATCCTGGACGATCTTGAGTTTTTTGTCTCCTCGAGCGAGGAGTTGTACAAAATATCCGAGTGCCGCAGGTGTCAGAGCCAGGAGGGTGATGGCTACACTAAAGGAAAAATCTATGATTCCTGAATAGAGCGTCAGTACCGCTCCTATACCACTAAATATCATATACGCTATGAGTCTTTCGGTTCTTTTATTATCCGTAGTATACAGAAAAGCAAAGACGATCCCGAGCCAAGCAATCATCATCCCTACGTAGACATCGTACGTCGGAAAAAATGCAAAAATAGAAAGGACGAGAGCGATGATCCCTCCAGAGTAGAGTCCGATATGTTGGAACTGTTTATTTTGATCTCGAAGAATCCACCATCCAGCGTAGTACCCTACTGCTACGACAAAGTAGGCGATCACCTGAGTACTCGTATCAAGTGGTGGCAGAGCACTCATATTGGAGACGAGCCACACCAGTGGGAGAACATAGCCAACAGAGATCCATCCATCCTCTGACTCGGTATAGTGACGAGAGCTCGAAAGTATACTATATATCGTTCCGAGTACGAGTACGACAAAGAGTATCGCAGAGAGCGTCGGACTATTCCAAAAACCTCCCGTGATGACACTCGTTTGATACGAAAACATATAGAGGGTCGCGGTACCAAAAAGGAGTCCGACCATATTGAGTGGCTGGAGGATCCTGACAGAGAAATCTCGTCCGAGAATCGTCCCGATGATACTCACACACGCAAAATATATGAGGTATGAGTTAAATGAAACCGCGCTCGTACCAAACTCTCCCCCGATCACAAAAGGTGTGAGATAGGCAGCGAGCATACTGAGGGCAAATATCACAGTAGATTTTCGCTCTGCGGCAAAATACGCTACTCCTCCCGTGAAAAAGATAGCTATGATGAGCGAGGCAAGCTCTGGAATAGTAGCCATACCTGCATCCGTAGTCTGAGATCCGTACATGAGGGTCCCGTAGAGGAGGACTACCCCCCCTCCGATGATCACATCAGCGAGATATTTGAGTTTTTCGGTAGCTGAGTACCCCGCTCCGATCATGACAATAGAGAGGAAAAAGCCAAGTCCGAGTCGTACGGTCGTATCGAGAGCGGTCCAAACACTCGTGTAGAGGAGATACCCAAGTCCGACTACAAAGAAGAGTGCTCCGATGACCGGAATGAATTTCTCGATGATCAGATCAAGAGAAAGTTGTTTTTGAGGTTCCATATAAGGTATGAGTTATAAAAAAAACTCCCGAAAAACGGGAGATATTCTGAAAGTCCTTTATTTCTTGGATTTCTTTGCTGGAGACTTTTTTACCGCAGGAGCAGGAGCAGATTTCTTGCCACCAAGAGCGTCTCGGATCTCAGTCAGGAGAGCTATGTCTGCAGGGATAGCTGCGGGACCTGCTGCTGGCTTTTTCACGGCTTTATTAAGCAGTGAAATAAACATAAAGATCGCGATCGCGACGATGAGAAAATCAAAAGTAGTCTGAAGAAGCTTACCGTACGCTATAATGACCGGAGTACCCGATACAGAAGGGATCGCATACACAAGCTTTGTAAAGTCTACACCACCAAGGAGCGCTCCGAGGGCTGGCATGACTACATCACCTACGAGAGAAGATACGATCTTTCCAAAAGCAGTACCAATAATCACTCAGACCGCCAGATCTACTACATTTCACTTCATGGCAAAACTCTTGAAATCTTGGAAAAAAGACATACAGAAAGATAAGGGATAGTCCATCAATGCTAGTCTAATGGGTGACCTTGTCAAATCGAGTCGTGTAATATACGAAATTATTGGCTTAATAGTTAAAACTCTGTGGCTATTCTCTATAGTTTTCTTCATAATAGAGGGGTGTATCC
>JANOQA010000044.1:0-5080 GCA_031422145.1 bacterium
CCATTTCCAGAGTACTATCATGGAAAAAACGGAGAGAAAAATCATCGCATATATCACGCTGACTTTATCACGGATACCGATGGTACGGGTATCGGACACGAAGCTCCTGAGTTTGGAGATGTCGACTTTCAACTTGCGAAAAAAGAGGGGATCCATCTATCCGAGGCGATGGACGAAGCCGGGAAATATACGAGTCAGATATTTGACTATGAAGGACTTCACTACCAAGAAGCCAACAAGGTAAATATCGAGCGAATGAAGGCAAATGGGACACTCTTCAAGCTCGAGTCGATCACGCATCGAGTCCCGTTTTGTCCCAGATCTGGGACTCCGCTCGTCCAAAAAGCTCAGAAATCCTGGTTCATCGATATACAGTCTCAAAAAGAAAAACTAAAGGAAGCCAACAAACTCATCAACTGGTCACCGGATCATCTCAAATTTGGTCGATTTGCGAAGGGGCTTGAGTCTGCACCAGATTGGTGTATCTCTCGGACACGGTTTTGGGGAGCTCCGATGCCAGTCTGGCAAAATACTGATGCCTCTGAGCGAGTGGTAGTCTCCTCTCGGGAAGAGATATATGAAGCGAATAAGGCGTATGGACAACTGACCAAGCTCATCGTGACTCGTCATGCTGAGAGTGAGGCAAATGTGGCAAAACACTATGATGATATCGGAACTTCGCCACTTTCTCCAAAAGGTCGAGAACAAGCAGAGTCTCTCATGCAAGAACTTAGGAATAAGTGAGTTGATATTATTATCACATCACCATTCGTCCGTGCTATACAGACAGCAGAGCCACTTGCAAAAGTACTTGGAATAGAGATCATCACTGATATTCGCCTGAAAGAAACTGATCATGGAAAACTTGCAAATGCATCTTCAAAAGAGAAGAGGAGTGATATTCAAATCGAACGAAAAGCATTATTTGGGGATAATAGAAACTATAAATTTGCAGAAACAGGAGAATCATACAATAATGTAGAGTCTCGTATAAAAGAAGTAATCGAGGAGGTCTGTGAAAAATATCCTGGAAAAACAGTCTTGATTGTGAGTCATGGTTTTCCAGTGCGTATAGCAAAAGAATATCTAACAGAGAAAAAGGCATCAGAGAAAACAGAAAATGCAAAGATTGAGACTTTTATCCTCGATGTTGTCAATAAAAATCTCCTGAATCTCCACAAGCCGTATATTGACTCGATCAAGCTCAAATCTCCTATCACCGGAGAAGAGCTCACTCGTATTCCAGAAGTCCTCGATGTATGGCTCGACTCAGGGGCTATGCCATACGCTCAGATGCACTACCCATTTGAAAATAAAGCTCCGATGGAAGCGAGTTTTCCAGCGGATTTTATCGCTGAGTATACAGGACAGGTACGAGCCTGGTTTTATGTGATGCATGTCCTCGGGGTACTCCTCATGGGGAAGCCTGCCTTTACGAATGTCATCACGACTGGAGTAGTAAAAGGTTCAGATGGTCGGAAAATGAGTAAGAGTCTCGGGAATTTTCCAGATCCGCGACTCACGATCGAAACTCATGGATCTGACCCGATACGCCTCTATATGCTCAACTCTCCACTCCTCTCGGGAGGAGATATGGACTTCAAAGAAGAGGGGATCATCGATACGGTAAAACGAGTCATCCTCCCACTCTGGAATACGTATAGTTTTTTCACGACCTATGCCAATATCGACGGATGGAAACCATCAGGCACCGTAATCGACTATATGCGACACGGCAAGACCGCTCTCAACCAAACTCAATGAGCTCTCGGAGCGGATGATCGATATGTATCTGGTGGCCTCAACGACCACGAACTCATCGAAGAAGGGATCGAATACTCCCATACGGTTGGCCGAGAAATGAAATCCAAAGGAGTCCAGTACGATGTGATCGTATCTTCTGGTATGAGACGTACGAATGAGACCGCTCGTATCATCGCCGATGAGCTCGGATATACCGGTGAGATATATACAGATACTCGACTCAAAGAGCGTATGGTCACCGAGCAATACGAAGGTCGAGTTTGGGAAGAGGTCAAAGAAGAGTATCGCCTCAAATATGGAAAACTCGATATCCCAGCGGGACTTCATATGCTCTCGGTCCTTGGGGGTGCGGAGTCAGATGAGCTCGTAAATGCTCGTATATCTGAGGCGTATGAGGATATCCGTACGAAATACGCTGGAAAACGTATATTGATCGTCGCCCATGGTAACGTCTTTCGCTCGGTAGTACATCATGTGATGGGGGTCCCCCTTCATCAGGTCATGACGGATCGAAACTATCGCATCAAAAACAACGAACTCATCCATCTCCCAGTTTCTCCTCTCACTAATCCTCTCGATCGATGGATGTATGGAGAGCTCAGTACTCTCGTCTGAAAGGTGCAAGATAGTTTTGAACGATACGATCTCCAGACGGCAGCGGCGAGTCTCGTGTCATTTATGGATGATCTAACCAACTGGTACGTGAGACGGTCTCGCAGGAGATTTTGGAAGAGTGAAAATGATAGCGACAAATCTCAAGCTTACGAGACCCTCTATCATGTCCTCACGACTCTTTGTAAAGTCGCGGCTCCGATGATCCCATTTGTGACGGAGTCGGTATATCGAGGACTCACTGGACGAGAGAGTGTCCATCTCGATATGTTCCCGAGTTTTGAGCGGACTCATGTATCCATTCATCTCCTCGCTGATATGAAAAAAACGAGAGATTTCATCACTCTCTGACTCTCTCTGCGATCGAGTAAAAAGATCCGAGTTCGTCAACCACTTCAGTCTATTACCATCGGGGAGATACTCGATCCATACTTTGTAGAGATCCTGAGAGAAGAGCTCAATATCAAAGAAGTCATCGTCTCTGATATGTCAGCGGTAGCGAGACAGATCTGTCGTCCAGATGCTAAGATCCTTGGGCCTCGTATCGGAAAAGTCGTACAGGAGGTCATCCGAGAGGCTAAATCTGGGAATTTCACGAGTCTTGCCTCTGGTCAAGTTCAGGTCTGAGAGTATATACTTGAGTCAACTGAATTCACTCTTGCCTATGAACCACTCCTGGAAGGATCAGACGTTGAGGGGAATGGGGGACTCGTCATCATGATGGATAGTACCGTGACAGAGGAACTCCGGCTCGAGTGAGTAGCTCGAGATCTGATCCGAGCTATCCAGGATATGCGAAAAGAGGCAGGATATGAGGTGACGGATCGTATCTCAGTATCACTTATTGGAAATCAAGTCGAACTACTCAGTTCTTTTATAGGGATGATTTGCGAGGAAACACTCGCAGACTCTATCACAGGTATATTGATCCAGACTCCAGATATAGATCGAGAGATCGAGATAGATGGAGGACTGATACAGGTCGCAGTACAACGAAACTAAATATCTTAAAAAGAGCCCCTAGAGTAATGGACTCTTTTTAAGATTTGCCAGATATGCTTCTGTATGTATTATACATTTATAATTTTGTCGTGCTATGACATCTCCAATCCTCCAGACGAGCCTTTTATCACTTTCTCTTGCTGCAGTATCTCCTGTATTTTCACAAGATATAGTCGATCTCACTGCACAAAGCTCTCAAAAAGTATCGTATCTTTTATATCCTACTCCGTCCTGAGAAGAGGTTCACTCAGAACCACTATCTCGTATTGGTATTCAGAGCTCCTCTTGAAAACGACGGGCAGTTATCTATTCGCCCAAGACATTACCTCTGTATGAGGAATATAGAGGTAACCATACTCAACTCAGACAACCTCGCTGGCCAGGTATAACTGCTAAAATCTCAGAAGACCTCACTTTCGTTATAGGACGATCACATACCTCAGTTAAGCTTGGCTTTGAAATGAAACTTTCAGAGTCTGTACAAAGTCGAGAAACACTTGCCTTTGGATTTTGAAAGACTCAGGGGCGAATAGACTCCCATTTCTGATCTAGAGCCTCATACAAAGTAGAGTATCGGAAGGGATTTTAGATAAATACTCAGAGAAATAAATCCCGTCTACAGTTTTTCTAAGATCTCCTTCATCTTGAGCCAAGCTGCATCTCGAGCTGACTTGTTAGCAGCTTCTCCGGCTGGATCTTCTCCGAGCCGCATGAATGCATGTCCTGCTCCTGGATAGGTGATAGGCGTAAATGACTTCCCGAGCTCCGACATATACTGAGTCGTATTTGGGAGAGTAGCGTTGATCCGCTCGTCATTCCCTCCATAAAATCCATATACGGGTACCGAGATATTGGCGAAGTCACTCTTATTTTCTGGAGCGCTTCCGTAAAATACGAGAGCCGCACTGAGATCTGAACTCTTGGTAGCGAGCGCAAATGACTGTGATCCCCCCCAACAAAATCCCGCAGAGACGACTTTTCCATTGGACGACTCTATCTTTTTAGAGTAGGCAGCGACTGCTTGGATATCTGAGGCAACGGACTCTTTTTTGAGCTGACCGATCGCGGTTCTGGCAGCATCTTCGCTCGCAAAGTCACTGGTTTTTTGCTCCTTTTCGCTAAAACCTGAGAGGAGATCGGGAGCTACGGCGATATTTCCTTCCGCGGCTACTTGATCTGCGAGGTTTCGTACCCAGTCAGTGAGTCCTTTATTTTCGTGGATGAGTACGACTACTTTCGTCTTCTCGCTCTTTTGAGGATAGACAACCCAAGTATGGATCTTTTTACCATTGTTATCGATCTCTACCCATTCTTGATGACGAGGAGAGTCACTGAGACTCTTGGTATACTCAGTAGGATTACTCATTTTCATATCGGTGTGTCCCGCATGTTCGTCTTTGGTCATAGAACCAGTCATAGTATTAGTTGGAGCAGGAGTATTTCAAGCCGTCGGGGCTGGAGTATTCATGGTACAGCTCGATATGAGGAGTAGAGTAGGGATGAGAAAGAAAAGTTTGTTCATAGTGAAATAAGAATATATAAATGATGGCCACTAAGTATTGTATTCCTTTTTTTAGGGGTTTCAAGAGCGGTTGCGAGATTGTTTTATTATAGATCAAGTTTGCTATCTAGATCATAAAAGTAAGGAGTCTGACTCCGTGTATTTAGGTAAATTTATGTAAGTGACTTATGTATTTTTGAG
>JANOQA010000045.1:0-3672 GCA_031422145.1 bacterium
TCTCGCATCTTGGCCTCCGGGACAAAGAGTGAGAATATAAGTGGAGCATACGGAGAAAGCTCTCCTCGAGCGGTCGATAGAGTACGTGCCATCTCGGTCGATATATACCCGAGAGCTCCTCGAGCCTGGACAAATATCTCCTCGATCACCGACATCGGAAGTCCCGCGATCTTGCAGTCCATCTGGAGAGCCGTGATCCCCTCGCTCGTTGCCGCGATCTTGAAGTCGAGATCGCCGAGAAAGTCTTCCTGGGCCTGGATATCCGAGAGTATCTCGTACGATCGAGTCGCTTCGTCATATATCATCCCCATCGCGACTCCTACGACCGGTCGAGTGATCGGTACCCCAGCGTCCATGAGCGAGAGAGAGGATCCACACACCGATCCCATAGACGAGGATCCATTACACGTGAGAGTCTCTGATACCACTCGGATAAAATATGGAAATGTCGCAAGATCGGGAAGTACAGCTTCGAGAGCTTTTTCGGCGAGTCGTCCATGACCGATCTCTCGTCGACCGACTCCTCGAAGCGGCTTCACTTCTCCGACCGAGTACGGAGGAAAGTTGTAGTGATGAATATATCGTTTCGTAGTTTCTTCGTAGAGATCATCGACGATCTGGATATCTCCAGGACCTCCGAGCGTCGTGACGGAGAGTACCTGAGTGATCCCTCGCTCAAAAAGAGCGGATCCGTGCGTCCGAGGGAGTACCCCGACTCCGACGGAGATAGGGCGAACCTCGTCGAGTTTTCGACCGTCGAGACGTACTTTATCTCGCAGCACCGTCGATCGCATATGATCTTTGACGGAGCTGTATACACACTCTCGTACCGCTGATACACTGAGTCCCTCGATAGGAGTCTCATCGGTATGACCCAGATCTACGAGGATAGAATCTTCGAGAGCGTGTAGAGCGTCATGAAACTCAGATTTTCCCGTATTAAAGAGTGGAGCGAACCGCTCTTTCGTGATGAGGATATCGATACGAGACTGGAGATCGGTATCGACTGATTTACACGTGAGGACTACCCGAGGGAGAGCGTAACTAGCCTGATACGCCTGGATATAGTCGAGCTGTGCCTGACAGAGCTCCCGTACGATCCCATGAGCAAATTCAAAAGCTCTCACCATCGTCGCTTCGTCGATCTCTCGAGCCTGCGACTCTACCATCGTGATCGCATCGAGAGTACCGGCGATCGTGAGGTCGAGGCGAGCGGTAGCGAGCTCAACAAATGTCGGATCAAATACAAATGATCCATCAGTAGCGAGAGCGATCCGAGCCGCTGCTACCGGCCCCTCAAATCCCTCTACACCAGCGAGGAGGATCGCGAGTGATGCTCCGGTAATCCCCCAAAATCCAAAGTCCGACTCTCCACTCGACGAGAGGATCGTCGAGATGATCTGAGTATCATTTTGTACTCATTTTGGAAACATAGGTCGTATCGGACGATCGATCATTCGACTATTGAGGACGGATGACTCTGAGGGTCGACCTTCTCGTTTCATAAATCGATTTCCTCCGATCTTTCCCGATGCATAGTATCGCTCGACGAACTCTACCGTGAGCGGAAAAAAGCTTGCATCTTTGGCGAGAGGATTGATCCCGGCAGTCGTAAGGAGGAGATTACCTCGGTCATCCCGGATCGTCACCGATCATTGAGCCAATCGAGCGAGTTGCCCTGACTCGAAAGTGATAGATGTACCTCCGATCGTAAAAGTCTTGGCAATCGGTGTCATAGTCCGAGCGTTGGCATCTGAAAGTCCAGGTATCATAGAAAAAAGAGGTTAGTATGCCTCTGTTCGTAGATGTCTCTCGGCGTAGAAAATATATTTCATAAAAATACTCTCCCTACCCCAAGAGGCGACACGATCATGAGGTGGGGAGAGTATAGTGAAAATCAGTTGAGAAGAAAGGAAAAGTACTACCGAGTAAATCCCATAGGAGTAGATCGGTTCATGAGTCTATCATGCCAGTCCTTCATGGATTTCATACGAGCTTGCATATTTGCAAGTGGTAAAGTGATATCTTTGGTAGTTCTTTGAAAGAGATCGAGTAGATGAGATTTCTTTAATTGTTTCTTTGTAAGGAACTCTATGTTCTCTTCGATGGCGAGACAGAGAGCCGCTACATGACTCGGGGTAAAATTCTTTATTGCCGGGAGAAATAGCATTACAGCTTCATCAGTAGTAAAATATTTCCCGAGTTTTTTATCCAGTCATCGGAGTTTCCAATGAGAGCGGAAAGCTGAATTAAGTATTTCTGGAGCGAGTGGATATTCAAATCCTAAGAGAAGATCAAGTCTATTAGGTCGAAGGTGTCGCTCTGGAAATATTTCAGGATTATTAGTAGAAGTGACTACGGTCACAGGGATAGATCCAACTCACTCAAAACAAGTAGTGAGTGCCTGTGATATTGGATCAGACTGTATACCATTTTCCTGTATGAGAGTATCGAGATCTTCTATCACGAGCACTATTGGAAGCCCTGTATTTTCATGAAGATCAGAAAGACGTTTTCGAAAACTCGAAGCACTCTTTACGATCAGATCCGCAAACTCAGATACATTTATATTGATGACATTCGCGTTGAGGTGTATTACTTTCCCGTTTGGTAAAGTAAATTCTCGAGTAGAGAGAAGATGTATGAGGAGTTGCGATTTTCCGGTACCATAGAGTCAGTAGAGGAGAGTATTATGAGGCTTTCCTGGCTTTCCTTTTTCTTTAATATACTCTACCGAGAGTGGCCAAATAACCTTTTCTACGAGCTGATCGTACTGAGCCTGGAGGAGTCTTGGGTCAAATTTCTCAACTCATTCCATAGAAAGATCATTGTACATACGATAGATTACATTCCATACATGATCCTCTCGAAGGAGTCTCTGATATTTGAGAAAATAGGATATTTGGATCACGGCAAATAAAGTACCGTCTTGTCCGAGATCTGATGAAAATCGTATTTTTCTCGTTTTTTGATCAGATCCTACTACCGTCTCTAAAAGAGAGGTATCTTCAAATTCACGGGAACCTACTACATATCCAGAGAATTGTCGTATATCTCGTCCCGTACGTACTGGGTGTTCAAATTTCATGAACTTACCAGATGGAGCAAGATGTCCCAGTATAGTCCGCATTCCTTTATATATTTGCTTGAGAGTATCAGCTGGAAAATCAGCTGGAATATTCCACTCAAATATATGATGTTCTACATCGATCAGTTTTTTATTATCTACACTTTCATCTTTATCGGCATTGATACGAAATTCACAAAAGTTATAAAACTCTGGAAGATGTATATCTCAAAGAGAGGGTATATTGCGAACCCCCTGAAATAAATACTTTCCAAAAATATATCTCGTCTTTTCTGGACCAAATAACTTCATGAGATCCGTAGGAGTCAGATCATACAGAAACCAGTTCGGATTGATAAATCAATTGCTGTTTACTGAAATGACATCAAGATCTGGAAGAAAATCAGTAGGAGGAGTATCGCCTACCGCGAGATAGTTTCCCGTAAGAGGAATATCCGAAAACGGCGAGAGGCCGATATCTTTGAAAATACGATCTCCATTAATTCAAAGTTCTGGCATTTTTGCTGCCAGACCAGCAAAGTAGGATGCATCATATGGAGTTTCGTTCATACAAAGCTCCGCAAAACTTTCTCATCCAGTTGTAT
>JANOQA010000046.1:0-8767 GCA_031422145.1 bacterium
CGATTGCGACAGCCTTTCATTTTCTGGTTCGGGCATTGGTTTTTGTTCTCTGTCCGCGTACTGGAAGACGTTTTTTATGACGCATACCACGATAACAGTTTATTTCCTGAAGTCGCTTGATGTTTTGCTGTATTTCTCGACGAAGATCTCCTTCGATAACATAGTTTTTTAATTCTTCACGAATCATATCAAGCTCAGATTCATCGAGAGTTTCGATTTTACGAGTTTTATCGATCCCGAGTTTTTCGAGGATAGTGACAGCGAGAGGTCTCCCGACACCAAAAAGGTACATGAGAGAGATTTCTGCGTGTTTACCAGTAGGGAGATTGACTCCAGCAATACGTGCCATTGAAATGAAAACGATAAATAATTAACCTTGTCTCTGTTTGTGTTTTGGATTTTCACAAATCACACGCACTACGCCTTTCCGACGTATAATAGAACATTTGTCGCAGATTTTGCGAACGGATGGACGAACTTTCATAAATTATTTTTTGCGAAATACGATGCGTCCTTTCGTCAGATCATACGGGGTGAGATGTACCAGCACACTATCGCCTACGATAAGGCTGATAAAGTGCTTTCTCATTTTCCCTGAAATATAGGCCTTTATGATGGAGCCTCCGAAGTTATCCGGAAGTTTTACCTCAAATACAGCACCAGGGAGGGTATTCACAATGACTCCCTCCACTTCTATATTGTCTTCTTTTGGCATACTGGATGCGGAAAACTGGAGTCTGACGTCCAAAATAGCCAGCGTATTTTATGGAAAAGATCGTTCTGAGCAAATCTTTTTTAGAGTTTCTTTGTACTCGTCGTTTTACAGTCCTTTATTTTTTTGAGCTCGAGCGGATATAACCTCCCAAATCTTCTGATACACCATAGGGTGTTTCTTGCCGAGATCTACGATAGCATAGTCTACGATGACGAGCAATTGTGAGTCTTCCATGGCTCGTACGCTCGCGAGTCGCTTCTTCGGAGCGTCATTATCAAAGAGAGCCATCTCTCCGAGCATTTCTCCCGAACGGATGTATCCAAGTATTTGCTCGCCACTACTTCGATCTCGATAGGCTTTGAGATTGCCGGATTTGACGATATACATAGCCGTAGCGTCATCTCCTTCATGAAAGAGGACTTCTCCGGATTGAATTCTTCGCTCTTGAGCAAAGAGGCTTACGGTTGATTTTTCTCAGTCGCTGAGACCCTCAAAAAGAGAAATACCTTGGAGCATAATTAAAATGATTATTTTCTTGCCACCATTTTATACAATTCGAGTGTGTCGCCAACCTCAATTTTCACATCCCCTCGAAACGATATACCACAGTCTTGTCCGGCTTCGATTTCATGGACATCAGATGGACCAGACTTAAGATTGACTACTTCTCCGCTTCCTACCTTCGCTCCGGCTCGAATAACCCGGATTTTTGCCTTATTTTCGATGACTCCCGTGTCTACGGACATACCGATGATGAGTTTATCTTTTCCAGAGTAAAATATAGCTTTTACCGTAGTAGTACCGAGATCAAGGTCATCAAACCGAAGATCTACCATACCGGTGATGATTGCTTCGATCTTTTCGATAATATGGTAGATGACTTTTTTATCGATAAACTCAATCTTAGAATTCAAAAGCGTCTGACGGGCATGGATATTGACTCCGACATTGTACGCTACGAGAAGAGCGGAAGAAGTACCTGCCATGAGAACATCTGATTCATTGATTTCTCCTACCCCTGAGTGAATAAATGTCACTTGCGTTTCATCGGTAGAGAGCTTTCCGAGGGCTGCTTTGAGTGCCTCGAGTGATCCATTTGAGTCACATTTTATCACTACCTTGAGCTGTTTGAGTGATCCAGTCTTGATACGAGTTAAAAGCATATTAAGAGAAGCTCCTTCAAAACTATGAATCGATCGTTTTGACTTAGCTATGAGAAATTCTTGAGCTTTTGCCTGAGCGGTCACCGAGTCTGGCACTACCTGGAGGATATCTCCTCCTTCGACTACCGCCGAGAGTCCCACTACCTGGACGGGAGTAGAAGATATAGCATGATCGAGATTTTTCCCACGATAGTCTTTGAGGGCTCGTACTCTACCATAGGCACTCGCACAGACGACAAAGTCTCCTTTTTTAAGACTTCCCGCATTGACCAGTACGGTGGAGAGAGGTCCGAGTTTTTGGTCGAGGTGTGACTCGATCACAGTACCTACGGCTGGTCGGCTTGGATGTGCCTTGAGATCCATCATATCCGTAGAGAGGATGATCATGTCGAGAAGGGTCTCGATCCCCAGTCCGGTACGAGCAGATACGGGCACTACTACGGTAGTACCTCCCCAATCTTCTGGCTGAAGTCCTTGTTCGGCAAGTTGTCCTCGGATCAGATCGAGATTCGCTCCCGGTTTATCCATTTTATTGATAGCCACGATCATCGGGATCTCCGCTGATTTTGCATGATTGATGGATTCGATCGTTTGTGGCTTCATTCCCTCATCAGCGGCAATGACGATCACGGCAAGATCGGTGAGTTTTGCTCCTCGACTTCGCATGATAGAAAATGCTTCATGTCCGGGAGTATCGAGAAAGGTAATCTTATGTCCATTTCGCTCTACCTGATAGGCTCCGATCTTTTGAGTAATACCTCCCGCTTCTCCGGAAGCCACTTGGGTCTCTCGAATATAGTCAAGGATAGAAGTCTTTCCATGATCGACGTGTCCCATGATAGAGATGATCGGTGGTCGTGTTTCGAGTTTCTCTATATCGTCATTTTTTAGGAGTTCTGAAACTTTCCCCGCCAAAATATCGGTAACTGACGCGTCATTATTGACCTCTCGAGTCATTTTTACCTCAAAAGCTTCGGCGATCAAATAACAAGTATCGAAGTCGATCTTAGTATTGATATTCGTCATCATCCCATTTTTCATGAGCTCTCCGAGGATTTTTGGAAGAGGAACTCCGATCTTTTCTGAAAATTCTTTGACACTGAGCATCTCTGGAATAGCGATCTCTTGACCGGTTCGATCTACGAGTGTCTGACGAATATCACCTCCTTTATCTCGTCGATCCGCATCGATTTTCTTTCCACGACGAAACTTTCCATCGTCTCCATCGAGCACGGGAAGGACTCGAACTCCTTTTTTGTTTTTTGAAAAGTCTGGAGCTCCCCCGGGTTTTTTATTTGGGAGAGAGGTTCGTCCTCTTCTTGGAGCATCTTGGTGAGTCTTGGCATATGCTTGAAGCCGATTTACCTGAGGCTTAGCTGGTGCAGCGGTCGTAGAAGAAGCCCCAGGAACTGGAACTCGTGCTGGAACTCGTACCGGAGCTGGCTCAAAAGAAATACGAGGAGTCGTTGGTTTTCGAACTTTATAATTTTTAGATGTATCGAGAGAAAAACTAGGTCGAGCGATAGGCACGTTTGCAGGTGGTCCACTCGGAGTTCTTGGTTTTTGTACTATCTCAGGCCGCACGAAAAGCTTGACCGGAGGAGCTACGACTTTTGGGGCAGCCTCAAAAGAAATAAGGGGCTTGAAAGAGGGAGAGATTTTTTTGATCTCTGCTGGAGCAACCGTTCCTTCTGGAGGAGTCTCAGATACAGATACTGCATCGTCGCTAGGACGTTTTGCTTTGATCTTGATCTTGAGCCCTGTCTTTTTTTCTCCTTCAGTATCAGAAGAAGCTAGGGGAACGCTCGAATAATAATCGTCTATATCTGCTCCTGGAGCCATGTACGTGTAGTTACTAACGGCGAGAGTATACGAGTTGGGGGGAAAAGTCAAACCAAGCCTTTATAGAAAAAGAAAATCACCCCTTCTGGGGTGATCACTCTTTCGGATGATTTATTCGAGCTCTTGAGCGACTTGTCCGGCTATTTTTATAGACGGAGTGAGTGTTTTAGCTCATTTTTTCCATCTTGCAGGACAAGCAACTCCTGGATTTTCCGCCATAAATTGGAGGGCTTCGAGTTTGCGGACCAGTTCTTCGCTATTTCGTCCGAGAGGACCACTCGTGACTTCTATGACTCGTACAATACCTTCTGGATCTATGACAAACGTACCTCGACTGGCAATCCCTGTATCACTGTCGTAGACATTATACTTATCAGCAACAGAACCTGTATGATCGGCGAGCATGAGATAGGGAAAATTTTTCATAAGTCCTTCATGAGCCACCCAGGCCCTGTGAGAAAATACTGTATCCGTCGATATCGCAAGTATTTGTACATTCATAGCATCAAAGTGAGCCTTTGACTCGGCGAGATCTTTGAGCTCAGTAGGACAAACAAACGTAAAGTCTGCTGGATAGTAAAAAAGTACTGACCATTTTCCCTTAAGACTCTCGAGAGATACTTGGGTCGTATCATCTTTTACTGGGTCATATGCGGGAAGATCAAATCCAGGGGCTGGAGTATCAATCTTCACGGCTTCATACATAAATTCTGATTCTGGATACATAAAGAAAGAGTTAGGAATATGTTCGATGAACGAAGAATTGTACCAAATATTAAAAGAGTCGCAAATCAATTTTGAAGAGAAGCAGAGATTGGTACAATGTGAAAAAATTATGAAAGCAGTATCTCCCCAGTCAAAGTCTCTCACCCCTATATTGCGGCTGAGTCAACTACAAAAGGTTTTAAACAAGAAACCCATTCTTCATGGCGTTAGTCTCGAGGTATATCCGGGAGAAATATTTGGGTTTCTCGGACCAAATGGAGCGGGAAAGACCACGACGATGAAGTGTATTCTCGGGCTTCTCACTCCCAACTCAGGAACTATCGAAATCCTTGGGGGAGATACACTGCGTCGTGAAAGTAAAAAAGATATCGGTTTCATGCCCGAAAATACCTACCTCTACAAATATCTCACTGGTCGAGAATTTCTGAGATTCAACGGAAAATTTTTTGATATCCCAAATACCGAGCTTGAGAGTCGTATAGATGCTCTGATCGAACAAGTGGGTCTCGAACACGCCAAAGACAAACTCCTCGGACAATACTCTAAAGGAATGCTCCAGCGTATCGGTCTCGCTCAATCGATCATTAATAATCCGAAAATAGTATTTCTCGATGAGCCTATGAGTGGTCTCGATCCTATCGGGAGAAAAATGGTGAAAGATCTCATCATCGGACTCCGTAAAAAATGAACTACTGTATTTTTCAATACTCACATTCTCTCAGACGTAGAATCGATCTGTGATCGATTTGCGATCATCCACTTTGGAAATATCATCGCTTCTGAAAAAGTCTCTGATCTCAAAATTCCCCTCGAAGATTATTTTATTAGTGCCGTATCCGAGTCCAAAGAAGGGATCGGTAATGTAGTGTAACTTTCTACTGATACTCTCTATTTCAAGATTCTTACTCTATGAAGCCTATCCTCGCTATAGATATTGATGAAGTACTCTCCGAAACGAATCGTTATGTGCTTCCTCTTTTTACAAAAGAACACGGTCTCTGTATCTCATATGAAGAAGTCACTGATCATTGGCTTCCAAACCTCCCTATGTGTACGCTCGATGGACCTACCACCATACAATCCTACCGAAGATTCATGAATTATCCTGAGTCTCATGTCGGATGTATACCCGTACTCGGGGCTCTCGAAGGACTTAAAAAACTTTGAAAGACTTTTTCCCTCATAGCGGTCACCGCTCGTCATGTTTCCAATGAAGTGGTCACTCGTCGGTGGCTTGAGGCACACTTTTCTCAGGTATTCTCAGAAGTACATTTTCTCGGACACGACACCGGACTTATAGAAACAAAAGGGGGATTTTGTGCTCGTCGATGAGCTGTAGCCCTAGTAGACGACTGCTTTGAGTACATCGAAAGTACCGCTGAACTCGGGATTCCTGGTATCCTTCTCGAGCGTCCCTGGAATAGAAATCGATCCGAGGTACACTCACATATACACCGAGCTCCCGACTGGTCAAGTGTCGTACACATCATCTCTTCTCTCTTCTTATGAAAGTCCTCGTAGGTCTCTCTGGAGGAGTAGACTCCGCTGTCAGTGCCCAGCTTTTAATAGAAGCCGGGCATGAGGTACACGCAGGATTTATGATCAACTATCTCTCAGACGAGCCAGACTGTACTACTCGTATCGATCTAGCTGCCGCCAAGGAAGTGGCAGAATTTCTAAAGATTCCTTTTTTTACGTTCGACTATCAAAAAGAATACGAAGAGCGGATCATTTCGACTATTTATGATGGATACGAGCGTTGACTCACTCCCAATCCAGACATTCTCTGTAATAATCTCATTAAATTCGACCTTTTTCTCGAGGAAGCTCTCAACTATGGATACGATGCTATCGCGATGGGGCACTACGCTCAGATAGAAAAACGAGGGAAATACTATTCTCTTCTCAAGGGGATAGATCCCTCGAAAGATCAAACCTATTTTCTCTCTCGTCTTTCTCAGGATCAGCTTCGACGAGCTCTCTTCCCGATCGGACACCTTCTAAAAAAAGAAGTTCGTGATCTCGCTCTACAATACAATCTCCCAAATGCCCTGCGAAGAGAGAGTCAGGGGCTTTGTTTTATCGGGAAAGTCTCGATGCAAGAATTTCTCGCTCGTCGGATCAAAGATCACCCCGGAAATATCCTCGATATCTCGGGAAATATCCTCGGCCAACATCAAGGAGTACATCAATATACCATAGGGCAACGAAAGGGAATCTCTCTCGGAGGGGGTCCAGCGTTATTTGTAGTATCAAAGGACTCCCTCACGAATACCATAGTGGTCGATGAGAAAGAGAGTACTGATCTCTCTCGCAGCACTCTTCGAGCTCATGATCTTCATCTCATCTATCCCCATACACTTCGGGGAAATATTTCGGCTAAGATACGGTATCGCCAAGAAGATATTCCGGTGAATATTATCCACGAATCAAACGGAGATATCAAAGCGACATTTCTTACGCCTATTCGTGCCATAGCAGCGGGACAAGCTATCGTCCTCTATGAAGGGGATGTTTGTCTTGGAGCGGCTACTATTACGGAGTAGTTTTACTCAGTCGCACTATACGAGATCGAAGATTGAAAAAATATATCAGATAGGGGAGATGTCCGGTGAGAAATGCCGCTACAAATGCTTTGACGGAAAAAGCATGTATCCCCAGGAGAAACTGTATCGTCTGAGTAAAGTTGCCCGGCTGTCCAAAAAATATCTGAAATACTACGTACCCAATCTGTCCAAGGTATACAAGAAGAAGAGTCGTTCCATAGAAGAAGAATGTAGAAAGAAACGGGATATTACTCGGATTAGAAAGCTGTTTTGCTTCATTGATCCGAGAGCTTGTCAAAGCCAGGGCAACCATAACTCCCAGAGACTTCAAGATCATATCGAGCCAGAGTTCGTAGGCAGAGTTCTTGAAAATATTGTCTACTATGGAAATGACTATAAAAATGACCGCCGTATAGAGGGCTGCTCGTACGGCAATACGAAGAGCTATCTGGGAATCATCAAAAGAATGAGGTATAAAAGTCATGAGATGATTATATTTTTGATACGAAGCTTTGCAACTCTTAGGCGAATTGAAAGTATATTTTGGGATAGTGAACCTCAGCATCGAGAAATCCATGTTTGAATTCGGAGTATCCCTTTTGATCTCGTGTCATATGAGCGTCCCGCAAATGATCAAAGTGAATATAGGTATGCCCTATTTCATACGAGGTAGCAAACCAATGATCAATCAAGCCCGTTCCAGCCTGGAGAGGTTTGGCAGCTTCAGAAGTGAAAGCTACTAAGTGGACACTCGTCGTATCAAAGTCATGCACCGCGAGTCCAGCGAGAGGTATATCTCACTGATAGGCGAGAAAACTCCGAATAGAGTCCGGTCCAGAAGCTCGCATAGATCGATAGTATTTTATATAGTCAGATCGAAAAGGATGTCGGACTTTTGTATTTTTAAAAGCTTCACAAAAGGTATCTTCATCTACCTCTCGTATGACCACTCCACTCGATAGATACTTTTTTCTCGCTCGCTTCGCTCGCTCATTCCATTTAGTAAAATAATCTTTTTGGAGCTGAGCATACCCCGTAGTAGTAAAATGAGACCCTGGGATCCACATCTCCCTCCAGGGAAGAGATATCGTATCCTGGTGAGCTGGGATCCAGAGTATGAGACCGTGTCGAAAACCATTCGCTCGTAAAAGCTCCAGATCAGGAGGTGTTTGAGTACGCTCAAATTTAGCAATCTGAAAGAGGCTAAGATCTTTTATCCAGCCATAATCATCTAACCTTTTGATTGTGCGAAGACCTCCTCTTTCGAGGTATTTTTGGTAGACGGCTGAGCTACTACGAAAGTAGCGAAAATCTCGTGGAACCGCAGTCCCAGAAAGCACAGGAAGCATAAAAAAACTCGCCAGTTACGGCGAGATTTAGGAATATTTTATATGGTGGGTAATATAGGATTCGAACCTATGACCCTCTGCTTGTAAGGCAGATGCTCTAACCAACTGAGCTAATTACCCGAGAAAATATGGTGGGTCATACCTGATTCGAACAGGTGACCTTTTGGATGTCGACCAAACGCTCTAACCAACTGAGCTAATGACCCGAGAAAACAATACTGGTGCCCGGGGCGGGAGTCGAACCCACGACCTTCAGCTTAGAAGGCTGCTGCTCTATCCAACTGAGCTACCCGGGCATAATATATTCTGTCTTGGCGTTTACCGACTCTCCCACCGTTAAGACGGCAGTACCATAGGCACGACGTGGCTTGACTTCTGTGTTCGGGATGGGAACAGGTATACCTCACGCGTAATAAACACCAAGAC
>JANOQA010000047.1:0-3561 GCA_031422145.1 bacterium
CCCAGATCACCCCGGGCTGCTGCAGAAATTATATACCCTATCCTTATTCTGGGGGTTTTATAATACGACTCAGATGAACGAGAGGAGATCTATGCTCTTATTTCTTTGCTGGTGAAGGAGAAAGAGGAGCTCCAGATGGTGGAGTTGTAGGAGAGGGAGTTATAGGCGTCGAAGCTGACTGAAGACACGCAACATTGATAATATCTACTTTATTTTCACCGAGATTTACCGGTACAGGTTTACACTCTTTGGTGACTTCGGTAATGAGCTTGGCTACCGTATCAGACTGTCCTGACTGGTATGACTGTGCCATAAGTCCAAAACGAATACCAAGATAGACATCATAGGCGATATAGAGTGCTGCAAATATAGCCCATACTACGAGGACGATCTGGAGTTTAGAAAACTTAGAAAGAGAGATCATACAATGATTTTAAAATAAATATTATCATTTATTATATAGAAAGAATCTTCAGATCAACCGAGAGACTCTTGACGTATCGACTCACTATCTCGTTATACTACGAGTGACTTCTTCTTGGCGAGCGACCCATTTACCATCGGGCATTCGTAGTATATCATCAGCGAGGATTTTCATCTCTCCAGATATACTATCCTGGAGAGGCACTATGGCTACGCCAGACCCTGAAGCATTGGTGACTTTGAGCTGGTAACGGAGAAAGTCTGCTCCAGTACCAGAAGCCTCTCCTGGATACGAGAGAAATATAGCATAGTCTCGAGTCGTAAAATCAAAGGCTCGAGCCCCTATACTCCCCGTCCCATATACTCATGAGAGTGCGAGACTTGGCTGGAGATATCCGACTCATCCCGTAGATGAAAGAGTTCCTGTACTCTATACAGGAAAGAGTTCTCGGTTGGTATTGTATTTAGTGCGATCAAATTCTACGACTCGGATATTGTAGGGTCCATCCGTATCGAGATACAGGTATCCCGTAGCAGTAGCTCATAGGAGAGCGAGACTTCCTGTATTATTAGGATTTGCGGAGATAGAGCGAGCCATACGATCGTTGTTCCAAAATACGAGACTCTCTCCGACTCCCCGTTTTATATAGCCATAGATCACCTGTCGTCCGAGACTGTCATTATCGACTTTGCCTCCTGGATAGACGACACTCCCCGTAGAGCTCGGTCGGAGATCATCACTATCTCCATCGAGATCTAGTCCAGAGTACGCAGATACGACAGGGAAAGAGAGTCGATAAGAAAATCCTCCCGATCCCGTAAAGATAGGAGTCTCTATATTTCCCCCATTTTGCGAGAGAGGAAGAGAGAGTCCATAGAAATTTGTCCCACTAAAAGCAGAGCCACTCGCCGTGTAGGAGAGCACACTCTCTCCATACTGACTATCTCGAGCGATACAGCTCACCCCCTGATATCCATACTCTGGAGTACTCCCCGTAGCAAATACGATCGTCCCCGATGAAGTATTGGTCAGTGTCACGAGAGAGGGACAAAGGAGCGTATCTCGAAATCCTCCTCCATCCGAGTTTACCGCAGTAGCAAATTTGATCGCAAGATCAGCACGAGCGGTGAGATTTTTGGAGGATTTCATCTCGATCGTAGAGAGGGCACTCTGAGTGATGAGGGTCTCAGATTTTGTATAGAGGAGTACGGCAGCGATCGTCCCAAAAAATGCCAGGATCATAGCATAGATGAGGACACTCCCCTTTTGAGACATCAGAGGAGATATTTTTCACTGTTTTCCTGAGATACTCATACTAAAAATTAAGAACATAGTTCACTGGATTATCGAAAGGTATCTCCAGGCGAGACTTTCCGAGGAGACTCGGACTATATCACTCATAGGCAGAGATATACATATCTACGATAGAACCCGTATTATACAGACTGATCTGGAGCTCGGATACATTGAGTCCGCTAAATCCTCCGTCCTCTCCAAATACGACTCCCGTAGCACTCAGAGGGCTCGCGACGATAGAAGTCACTTGGGCTTGGGTGAGATTGCCGACGGAGAGGATCTTTCGTCAATAGACGCCAAATGCAGTGGGGGGAGCGAGCCGATCGAGTGAGAGGCTTCCTGGGCTCCGATCTACCACTCCGATGAGGACTCCCGCAGTACGACCACTGTTGGTGAGCATCACCGCATCATAAGCTCCCGTCCCGTAGTCGATCAGAGTCGTCTGAGGATAGCTCCGTCTCAGCTCCGTAGTACGGTCAAGAAAGAGCGAAAGATCGGTATATATCTTGGAGCGTATAGTACTCGTCACGATATCGGTATTTACTCGAGTGAGAAAGACCGATACTCCGACGATGATAAGTCCCGCTATCGTCACGGCTACGACGAGCTCTACGAGGGAAAAGCCTCTTTTGGAGCGATTGATTTGTATAAACACGAGATGTATTTTAGTATATTGTCATGCAACTGCAACAAAAGTACGATCAAATCTCTTTTTCTAACCAAAAATGAGAAACCCTTGTGTCCGTCGTGATCGGAGTATTTGTGCTCTCGATCGTGATATTTGCTATCGTAAATATCCTCACCACCAACGCTGCCGTAGAGGATGACTATGCTCGAAATCTCCGCATCCGCCTCCTTGAGCAAAATGCCTCGAATATACTCCGAAGTATGGATACGACGAGTATTGCGGAGAAAGAAGTATTTTTCCTCCAAAAGGACCCGACTACGAGTACTTTTAGACTCCATACTGGTACAGGGAATCTCTCCCATAGTTACGTAGATACCTATGGTCAACCTATCACTAATACCGGATCTTATTCCGGAGCCCTCTATACGAGAAGTTTTGCCATAGACCAGTACGACACTGGGGCCAAGGTATCCAATCAAGTGATCAAAGGGACGATCCGAGAGTTGAGGAAGAGGTAAGTTTTCGTAGTACTACCAAGTTCTATATTGCCCTGTTTTTTTGTACTGACAAAAATCATCCCGGGTCGATTGCTCACGAACGATTCCCTTGATTTGAGAGGAATCAATGAGTCCAAAACGACTTCCATCGTACGTACCCTCTGCATGATTTCCGAGGACAAAATACGCACCCTTAGGCAAAATTCCCTCATAGAGTTCGAGAAGAGATCTTTTGTTCCTCGAAAACTCAAATACTACTCCATTAGAAGTAGTGATAGGGGTGGAATTTATTTTCAGTTGAAATCCAGATTCTATATCTTGTATACTGAGAGTATCTCCTCATATTCCAAATACCTTCTTTACATACAGTTGTTTGAAAGTTCCTTCAAATACTACAATATCCCCTTTACGAATATCTTTTATTTCTTTCTCTATCCAGAGGTATTCTCACGGATCAACCATCCCTATCATAGAAAATCCCTGTACCTGAACGCAGAGGAAATTATTTGTATTTGATATCTTTTGAGGTAATCCAGAGATAGTATACAACCACTTCAATCCTGCAACACTACTGACAAGAAGTAGAATACAGGTGAAAAGTGAAAGTAGTATTATTTTTTTCTTCATCATCATACAGAAGTAGGCATCCTATCGGATATTTCCCTGTACTGGTAGTTTCTCTTTTGACCGAGTAATACAGAGATCCTTGAGAGATT
>JANOQA010000048.1:0-3504 GCA_031422145.1 bacterium
GTTTTTCTTCGAGCGAGCTAAATCCAAAAAGTACCTCAGATACGTCCGTGATGTGATGATGGAGATGGAGCTCGAGAGACTCTCCGATACGGGCTCGAGAGAGGGTGAGGGCGTCAACGAGTACCTCAAATCCGAGTCCCATCCCAGTCGGGAGGATCACGAGACGGCTTTCTTCGAGGTGGATCACCGATCCAGTAATATACGCAAACATAGGACTAGACTATGAAAATGGAAGGAATATGCAAACGATAGCATCGTTTTTAGATCTGCGAGGCTTATGTAAGTAAAAGAAAATCCCTCAGAATAAATATTCTGAGGGATTTATAAAACCTTACTGAGATTATGGCTGTCCTGCTATAATAACTCCAGGAATAGTACCAAGAATCGTACTACTCGCTCCTGTAGCACAATCCGCAGCAAGAGCTATTCGAGTTAAAGCAGTAGCTCCTGCTGCATAATTTCCAGTCCTATCACACATAGTTCCTACTCCAGTACCCTGGAGTTCGAGACCAAATTCAAATCGATTTGTTTCCCCTCCTCCATCTTTTGCGGCCTTAGTATCTACGTTTCCAGCGTTTTCAAATGCGGTGGAAACACGATATCGACCAAGAACTATACCATTTACATCGTTACCGGCGTTGTAGGTATAGTCACATCCTGGAATAGTTGGACTTGCTCACTTAGCACAAGTTTGACCACTTTTGCTGTCTCGTGGAACCTTTTGTACGTATGACTTGAGAGACTTAGATCCAGAACCAGTAAATTCAGTAAGTACAGCAGGATTCGGATACTCTGTATGATCTTGATAAAACTGCTCCGTTCCAGAGCGGATAGCATTGAGATCTGTCATACGAGTACTGTCACGAGCTTTTTGAATCTGTGCGGTATACGTAGCCGTACCTCCGACGGCGAGGATTCCTATGATGGTAATAACGACGAGGAGCTCGATGAGCGTAAATCCTGAATTTTTTGTAAATCTCATATAATGAGGTTAGTAAATACGAGGAAGAGTATATCGGAGAATATCGCCTTTTCGAGAAAAAATAAACGACATTTCGAAGTATTAGTTCCTAATATACACATCATAGGATAGATCTAGAGTGAAGTCAAACTCTGTTTTTTTGGATTTTTCTCGAGATAGGAGATGATATCTTCCCGTATTTCACTCACGAGTTCGAGATCCTGGAGGCTCGCGATCTTGAGCTCGGGTACTCCACTCTGACGTAGCCCATATACCTCTCCGGGTCATCGGAGCTCGAGGTCGATCTCCGAAAGTACAAATCCATCGTTACTTTTTTCGAGGGCTCGAAGTCGCTCGCCAGTGTACGACTTCGTCGTGAAAAGATAGCAGTAGGATTGGTCAGATCATCGCCCGACTCGTCCACGAAACTGGTGGAGCTGAGACAGTCAAAATCTCTCAGCGGCCTCGATACACATGATACTCGCGTTGGGATTATTGACGCCGACTTCTACGACGGAGGTAGAGGAGAGAATATCGATCTCACGAGCATAAAAGCTCTGCATGATCGCCTCTTTTTCGGAAGCTTTCAGCTTACCATGGATGAGGCCGATACGACGGTGCGGAAATATCATCCGGAGCGTCTCGGCGGTCTGTACGGCATTGGCGACGTCGAGCGTCTCGGACTCGGTGACGAGCGGGGATATCCAGTAGACCTGACGCCCAGCTGCGACTTCTGACTCTACCATCCGATAGATATCTTCTCTCTGGTGTTCGGGGATGACTTTTGTGTGTATGGGCTTTCGAGAGGCGGGGTATTCATTGAGGATAGAGATATCCTGATCTCCTGAAAAAGTCAGAGCCAGCGTACGAGGGATGGGCGTAGCTGTCATATTGAGCGAATGAGGAAATACCTCTCCATGTACAGAAAAATATTCCTCGAGAACTTTCCTCTGATTTACACCAAATCGATGTTGCTCATCCACGATCACAAATCCGAGGTTTTTAAATACGACGTCGTCTTCGATGAGGGCGTGGGTCCCGATGATGAGATCGGTTTCTCCCGACTTAAGCCGAGCTTTAGCTGACTTTTTCTCGGTCGCTGTGAGAGATCCTACGAGGAGATCGACTCGTATGCCGAGATCTCAAAAATCCCTCAAAAATCCCTCAAAGTGTTGGCGAGCGAGTATCTCGGTGGGAGCCATACACACACATTGGATCCCGGCTTCTCGGATAGCGTGTATGATCGCCAGGAAAGCGACCACCGTTTTTCCCGTACCGACGTCTCCTTGGAGGAGTCTCGTCATAGCAAACGGAGCTTCCATGTCTCTGAGTATCTGAAAGAGGACAATCTTTTGTTTTCCAGTGAGCTCATACGGGAGTCGAGTGAGGAGCTCTTTTATGAGATCACTCCTGAGGGGGATGACCGGAGATTTCCCGTTTGTGAGGTCTCGAGCGTCGTATTTTTTGGCGAGACCTCGGTACTGTATGGCGTAGAGCTCTTCGTACGCGAGTTCTCGACGAGCTCTCTCAAAATCATCCGGAGAGCGAGGAAAGTGGAGGGATTCTATATTGAGAGCTCTGGCTCGAAATCCTTTTGTTCGGCGGATCTCTGCGGGGAGAACTTCGGATATTTCACTCAAATAGGGTCGTACATAGGAGATCTTTCCCTCAAACCAGCTTCCAGGAATATACTGACAGTCCGAATATATAGGTACCAGAGTCGTCTCGACGCTACTCGCGAGCTCGATCTCTGGAGCCGGAAACGAAAGCTTCCCATAGTCATATTTTGCCTTTCCATGGAGGAGAACTACGTCTCCTGATGCATATTTACTCAGGAAATATGGCTTGGTAAAGTATACCGCTTCGGAAAAATATCCATGTATATCTTTGAGGATGACTTTGGTGAGAGTCTTCCCCGATCTCGTTCGCTCGGAGACGATAGACTCTATCGTGAGACGCAGGGTATTTTTTTCTTTGAGTTGGACGAGGGTAAAGCTCTCGAGGACCTCGGATCTATCTTCGAGATTCCTCGGAAAATACAAAAGAAGATCCTCGGTCGTCTCGAGTCCGCCAGCCTTTAATTTTTTGATGTGGGCGTCGGTGGTGTGTAGTAATTCTTTCGTGAGAAGCATAGGAGTATTTTAGAGAATCCTCGTAGGACGCAAATCGAGAGTGATTTTGTATCTTTTTTTTGCCAATTTTACGGCTTTGGATATACTCTGCGAGCTTTTTCAAGCACCAAGCTATGGCGGTTGTAGTTTAGTTGGTTAGAACGCTGGACTGTGAATCCGGAGGTCGCGGGTTCGAGCCCCGTCAATCGCCCCATTAAAACTCTCATGATTCTCAGGCGAGAACGTGAGGTCTCGAACTTGCTGGCAAGTGAGAGAGAAAGACAATGTTTTGTCTTTCGGCCGAGCGCGTCCTGAAGCACGTAGTGCGAAAGGAAGAGCCCCGTCAATCGCCCCATTAAAACTCTCATGATTCTCAGGCGAGAACGTGAGGTCTCGAACTTGCTGGCAAGTGAGAGAGAAAGACAATGTTTT
>JANOQA010000049.1:0-4063 GCA_031422145.1 bacterium
TTTTTATCGGTTATAAAGTAGCACCTAATCATAAAAAACTTATAGCAATCATTTTAACTACCATACTAGTTCTTTTAGGGAGTTTTTCTCTTTTATATGTCAATTTCATATCAAAAGAATACTTTTCTAATTTTGGCATAATATCTTGATTTATTGGCTCTATAGGTTGTTGTATTAGTATCTATAAAAATGAATTCGATACATCAGTATAATCATCGACACCTATTAAAGTAAGTACAAAAGAGGAAGTATAGTCTTACCTATGACAGTCTATCTCTGTACTCTAGCTCCTATATTTCTCATACCCCTCTAAAAACTCTCTGAGTCAGACGATATCAATCCCCCGATATGGATGCATACTTACGAGATCTCTTTTATCTCCGGAGACGATCACTCTAGCTCCTGCAGTGATAGCAAGAGCTAAAAATTTGTTATCCTTTGGATCTCGACAGTCCGTGATCTCTAGGGCAACATCAAAAAATAGAGCACTTTGTGCATACGCCTCTGCTCGCTCTAGGCGTTCTACTTGGCTCAAATATTTATCAAATTTATCTCGCTTCAAGACTTCTACCAGTTCAATGAAAGTCTCTTTAGAGCAGGCTAAATCAAAATACTCTAGTCAAATACCAAGAACCTGGGCCGCAGTACCTCTTGGATTTAAAAACGCACTAATCACGAGATTGCTATCGAGGACAATAATTTTACGCAAAGCACTCACTGATGAGATGATTTACATCTGCCTGAGTCAGAGCAGTCGCTACTGTATTTGGTACTGATTTTCAGAGCATAGTATGGAGTCGTTGCCCCGCCATACGGCGTAGGATTTCTTCGGTATCACTCGTTTGAGGTATGATAAAAAAAGCAGGTCGACCATATTTTGTTACCCTAATATTTTCACCAGATACAACCAGATCAGCCACAGAGCCAAAGTTCTTTTGAACTTCACGAGAAGTGAGTGTTTTCATATGAGAGATACTTACTGTAAGTTGTACGGATTATACGGATCTTGCGTACAAAAGTAAATAAAAAAACTACCCTGAGGATCTCCTGTACCAGTACAAAATTTGAAATCCTAAACATTTTTCATATACTTCCCCAGTATCTTCACACATCCGCTATGAGAATCTTTGAAAAAAGTTCTGGTGGGATCGTGTATCGAAAGCTCGAAACTGGGATAGAAATACTCCTCCTCGAGCGGAAAAATAGTAAATGAGATCGTGAATATGTCCTCCCAAAAGGCCATATGGAATGAGAAGAGACCGCCAAAGAGACCGCTCTACGTGAGATATCTGAGGAGACCGGACTCGAAGGAGAATTTCTCGAAGTTGTAAAATTTATGACCAAGATTAACTATACCTTTGTCGCTTCCCATATGGAAGGGAGACCTACGATCGATAAAGATGTCTATCTTTTCTTGGTTCGATACTCGGGCTCTAAGGAACCCATCCCATTTGGGATAGACGAAGACGTAGACGGTCCCGGAGAAAAATTCTCGGGAGCCAAATGGTTCCACTATGAGTCCCTCCCTCGCCTCCACGTCAAACCCGACATTCACTCCATCGTTCGAAAAAATCTAATGTTTATGTAATATGGAAATCACTCTACAAAACACCCTCCCCGTCATTACTTCTGAAAAGAAGACTATCACTTTCGAGTCTGACTCGATCACCGTAGATGGTATGCGGATCGACTTCCCTGGTGAATACGAGAAATCAGGATTTGGGATCCAGGTCACCGATATCGGATCTCTCGTCTATGAGCTCCAGATAGAAGGTAAAACCATAGCATTTATCCCCGAGTCTATCGTCGATGGAGATGAGACACTTGCTGGAGCCTTTCACGATATCGATCTCCTTTTGATCTATGGATCAAAAGACTCCGTCAAGCTCGTCGAGCTCCTCGAGCCTCGTATGGTCGTCCCCTATGGAGAAAATATCGATGCTCTCCTTATTCCTATGGGACAGTGAGCTCTCGAATGAGTCGACAAACACAAGACGAAAGAAATAGATTTTGAAGGAGAAAATGTGGTATTTGTAAAACTTTCTGCTTAGGTTTGATTTCCTACGACTCCTACATATAATTTTCGCGAATTTACCAAAGTATTTTTTTTATGGAGTTTCTCCCTACTACGTACGCCGCTGCAAATACCGAAGGATCCACTCATGCTGGTCCTCATATTTTGACGCTTCACGGAGATACTGTGACGACGATCAGCGGATGGGAGATTACCAATACAGCTATTTCGATGGGGATTGTCATGATCGTGATACTCATCCTCGCTCTCATAGTACGTCTCGCTCTGACTTGGAAATGATCAGTCATACGAGCTTTTGGAAAAGATAGCGTACGTCGTCTCGATCGATACTTTACTTCGCTTGTGTGAGATCAAGAAGTCGCTCGTCGTTTTCTCCCGATCACAGGTGGGTTCTTTGTATTTATATTTGTCGCAAATATCATCGGACTCATTATCGACTATGTCGGACTCTTCGCTCCAAGTATCCACTATACCCTTCGTCCGGTAAACTCTGATCTCTCTACGACTCTGATCCTCGCTCTCGCGATCGTATTTCTCTGTCAGGTCATGTCGGTACGATCCAAATGACTCCTGTCACACATCGGACACTACGTGTTTAATTTTCATGGGGCAAATCTCGCAGAAAAGATCATTAATGTACCGATCGGATGGATCCATGCTATATCAGAGTCTGCTCGAGTGATTTCTCTCTCGGTACGACTCTTCTGTAATATATTTGCTGGAGCTGCCCTGATATCCATCATCGCCTATCTCGGATCTTCCCTTCCAGGATTTCTCGGATCAGTCGGTGGACTCCTCGTCCTTCCATTTTGGTTTTTTGAGATCATGGTGGCATTTCTTCAGGCATTTATATTTATCACGCTTTCGGGGATCTACCTCCAAGAAGCTCTCCAAAATCATAAAGCTCACTAAGTTAGAACCGAGTTCCCTCTGGGGATTCGCTCCTGATTTACAGGTTTACTACTCATTTTTTTCTTATGGAACTCCAGGCTATTGGACAAGGACTCGCTCTCATCGGACTCATCGGTCCTGGTATTGGTATCGGACTCATCGGTATGGGTGCTATGAACGCTATTGGTCGAAACCCAGAAGCAGCATCTAAACTCACGACTCCTATGTTTGCTGCTCTTGCGTTTGCAGAGCTTCTCGGACTTCTCGCCTTTCTCGCTGTATTTATCATCAAGTAGTTCATGTCTGACCTTATCCACGTCGATACTCTCATCATCCAATCGATCAATATTGCGATCGTACTTTTTGTATTACATCGTTTTCTCTTTAAGCCATACATGGCCGAGCTTCGAGCCGAAGAAGCTCGAAGTGAAGAGGTAGCCAAGCTTCATGCCAAGGCAACTAAGATAGAAAAAGATGCTCTAAAAAAAGCGGATGATCTAGTCGAAGAAGCTAAATCTGCCGCCACTGATATCCGAAAAGAAGCTCGGTCTCTCGCAAAAGTAGAGACCGCTCATCTCGTATCGGATGCCAATGCGGAGGCTATGGCTATTCGTACCAAAGCAGCCAGTGATGTAGTTGCTGAGCGATCCTCTCTCGAAAGCGAGATGAAATCCAAGATCCTATCGGTCGCGATCAAGCTCGAACAAAAACTTCATGGTGCTTCTACTAAGGCCAACGAAGAACTCCTCGCTCAATATTCTAAAAATATCTAGCCATGTCTGAGATCTCTACTCTTTCTCTCACTCAGTGCGAAACACTCCTTCGAGAACTTCGAAGTTTTCGTACAGCGAGTAAAAAGATAGGAGCTCGTGCTCAGAGTCTTTCAAAAACAGACAGCGTACGAGTCGAGCTTTGTCCTCATACTCCTGCTGAGTCGGTGGCTCTCACGCTCACCAAACTTGGTATTACTCCGTCGGATGTTGTCTATTCTATCAATCCTAAAATTCAGTGAGGAGCTCGTATATTTATCGGGGATACTCTCTACGATATATCACTCCAATCTCTTACTTCGAAAATCTAATTTCCTATGACTTCTTCCACGCTCGACCGTCTCATTAAAGACGTAGAAAACCGTAT
>JANOQA010000050.1:0-3366 GCA_031422145.1 bacterium
GGACATACTCCACAAAATGGAGCGTACGCACAGCTATCACACGGGAGACTCTCTACCGTAGAGGCGTCCATCATCGTAGCGATGATCTCATTTTGGATGAGCTCTTTGAGGGTATGGCTCACATCTCCGATCTGAAAAGTGTCCCCATCGATCATTCGTCCTTCGTCACAGGTGTATATCTTCCCAGTAAAATCATAGGATATCTGACCGATCCCAGCTCCACAAGGAGACCTCAGATCCATGAAATTCATCATTTCGGGACTGATGATCTTGGTGATGCATATCGCGAGAAATCCATCTGCGATAAATTTCCCCCCTCGGAATTTATCAATGAGGACGTCAAAATACTCAAGATAAAATTTCTGGAGTTCTTCTTTGGAGTATCCAAGGACGGACTTTGTATTCTGTGCAAAGCCAATATTATTAACTTTTTTGAGAAATATTGAGTCAAATCCAAGCTCCTGAAACGTATCGACGAGCTCTCTCGCAGCGGGAAGGGTCTTCCGAGTGATGACTCCCATAGCTCCCATGAGGAGTTTCTTTCCGTGCTTTTCTTCTTGGGTTCGTAGGTATCGGATCCGATCAGTCATAGCATCGTAGCTCGAGAGGGTCTTTCCTTTTGCAAGCAAAAGACGATTAAAGTCATGGACCTTCTTTGGACCATCGAGAGACGTAGAGATCGTGAGATTTGGTATTTTGAAGAGTCGATCTGCCATAGCTTCATCGACGAGCGTCATATTCGTCACGAGGGCAAATTGTATATTCTTTTTGTGGACTGTATTGAGTTCGAGAGCTCGGGCGACGATATGCTCGATGACGTCGATATTAGAAAGCGGTTCTCCTCATTGGAACTCGATCGTGAGAAGCTGACCTGGAGACTGAAATATGATATCTACTACTTTCTCTGAGGTAGTAGACTCCATCTTGAGAGAGTCATCCTCAAATCGATAGTCCGCCGCTGCATGACAGTATTTACACTGATGGTTACATCCCTTGGTGAGGACGATGATATGGAGAGTTGGGCCGATGAAGTTTACTCCAAATCTCTTTTGGTATTCGATATGAGCTCGATCTTCGTAGTCGGGAGACTTATAAAAAAGCCGATCTTCGAGATCCTTTTTGAGATCGACATCAGTGAGCGTGTTACTGAGATAGTCGGCACACTCCGTATCACGAAGGACGATCGACTCACCAAATATATTAGTGACTACGTATTGTATGGCACCTTTAGAGAATTTCTCAGGAATACGATTGATCCGTACAAAAGGGATAGCGTCCGAAAGAGTAATATCTTGCATGAAATTTATAGGTTTACGCTTCCGAGGGCTTTGGCGATGATCGCTTTTCTTATGTCTTTATTTTTTTCGGCTATCTCAAATCGAAGAGAGTTAAAAGTCAGCTCTTGTTTGACTTGCTGAAATGGTCCGTCCTCGAGTTTACTGAGGTCGATGATATAATTTTTCTCGTCTTCATCGATCGTAAAATCAGCTTCTTCGAGATACATATTTATCGTGTAGAGGAGAGCTGACTTGTTGTAGAGGGACTTGAGGAGGGTGAGGGTTTTCATGTGAGGATTGTATTTTTGAAAAAATTCTTCAAAATAGTAGACGAAGTTTTCTCAAAAGCAAGCCATGATCATCGTTCCTACTCGCGTTTGCAACTCCAATCAGTGTGACTATTGTTCGGTGCTCAAAGAAGATCAAGGCAAACTCTACTTTAAAGAGGGCTTTCAGATTGAAGATTTCATCGAGCGACTCGTCTATCTGAGGACGATCACCGGGGAAAATGAGATACGTTTTTTTGGGGGAGAGCCATTTCTCGCTCTCTCTCGTATAGAGGAGATCGTCCGACGTACGACTCCGCTCGGATTTCGTACCGTTATTAATACGAATCTCTCTCTCTTTAAAAAAGAACATATTGAATTTTTGAGACAGTATCAGATAAAACTCATCGTGAGTTGTAATGGAGACCTCCTTTCTCACTGTCCGACCCGTTGAGTATCGGCTCCCGTAGCTATGAAACTCTACAAAGATATATCTACTCTTGTATCTGAGGGGATCGACTATCAGATCAATATCGTTGTCCAGAATGAAACCGTAGATCGTCTCGTCAAAAATCTCACCTTTATCCGATCTCTCGGCGCTCGCCAGATCAATCTCCTCCCCGTGAGCTACGTAGGATGGAGTACAAAATCTCTCGTGAGTTTTCGTGTCGGGCTCGCTGAGGTAGCTCTCCAGATAGAAAAATGAGAGCTCGATATATATTTTGAAAATCTCGAGATGGCCAATGCGGTAAATCTCTTTGTCTCCGAGATCGTGATCGACTCGGATGGAGGAGTGTATCCGAGTATGGTCGTACTCGAGACATTTTTTCGAGAAGAAAAATCCGATATTCTCATGTCAGATTTCTCTCGAGGGATGGAGATATTTCAAAAGGATCTCGCTCATTGGTCCGGAGATCTCCACGAGATATACAGTGCCTTTATTACCAAGACTCTTCGTGCCAAATTTGGCGATCTTCTCGATCATGACAACGAAGCGAGCCATATATTTGCTGATTTTCTTGAGAATATTCGGAGCGTTTCGCATCGATCATAGCTATTTCGAGTTCTCATTTTTTATAAAATCCACTACACTCTCTCTATGACTATGCAGATCCTCGCTCCCGTTAAAAACCTCATTTCTGGAGTCGAGCTCATCAATGCAGGAGCCGAAGAAATATATTTTGGAGTCGTATCTCGTGAGTGGGAAGGAAAACACGGCTACAAAAGTATCCTCAATCGACGAGATGGAGCCCTCGCTAATATTAGCTCCTATGAAGAGTGAAAAAAGCTCGTCGACTTTGCGAGATCTCGAGGAGTTCATGCCTTTGTGACGCTCAATAATTCGCCGGTGATCCCGGATTTTGATATGATACGAGCGGAGATTCGCCAGACGATCTCTATGGGACCCGATGCCTTGATCGTCAAAGATCTCCTCATCGCCGATCTGATCCGAGAGATCGACCCAGATATAGCGATTCATTGTAGCTCACTCAATCAAGTCATCAACAAAGAGGGGATTGCCTACTGGAGAGAGCGGGCCAATATCACCCGTATGATCCTCCCTCGAAATGTAAATGTCCACGAGATTCGAGATCTTGCCACAGCTTTTCCAGATCTCGAGTTTGAGATATTTATCAAAAATGACTGGTGCTACGATAGCGATGGGATATGCTCATCGCTCCATCTTGAGTGACTCAAAGACGGTATCCCATATGTATGTAACCGAGAATTTCGCTACAAAAACTCGGATAGTGAGTTTTCGAGTGCGTTTATCGAGCTCCTCAAAAAGTCGCTCGACTGTAAAGTCTGCATGCTCTACGAGC
>JANOQA010000051.1:0-9545 GCA_031422145.1 bacterium
AGATCCTATCATGAGTGCAGATAATATTTCGGCAAGTTTTTATACGGTCAATCCTACGTTTACTCTGACGAGCTCCGATATAGGGTCATGACTTTCGTACAGCAAGTATAGCTGGGATACATCCGATGTGGTTTGTCGTGCGACAGGAACTGGATTTACAAATGGCTCTACCACTAGCATTCCGTCAGATGGTGTACGTACACTCTATCTTTGTAATGAGGATAATGCAGGGAGGCAGAGATCCTTTTCTGGACTATATAGGTTCGACACAGTAGGTCCTACCTTTGGAGTGATAGATCCCGTCAATACAGTTTGGAATACCTCTGATACCGTAGCCGTGAGTACAAATGATGCTACGAGTGGGGTGACATCGAGTGAGTATGCTATTTCGAGTGATATAATTTGTAACAGCTCTGATGTATACTCTCCTGGTACTTCTACTGGAGCCAGTATTACAGTGAACACTACTGATACGAGTTTTGTGTGTTTTCGAGCCACAGATATTGCTGGAAATATCTCTTACTCAGCGGCTCTCGGATCTCTCCAGGTTGATGCTACGATTCCGACGGTTGGGACTGTGACATTTCTCGATCTCACTCAAACGGGAGTGACAGTGGGAGAAAGTAGCTCTGCAGATATACATTCGGGACTAGCTTCGAACTGGTCTTCATTTCGTATAAACGCAGGAGCTCCAAGCTTATTTATAAGTGGGACGGGTGGTACGCTCTTTACTGGACTTCTCCCCAATACTTCTCATACATTTGAGGTCCAGACACGTGATCTCGTCGGGAATACTTCTGCTTGGAGTAGTCCTGTTTTTCGCTTTACTCTCGCAAATATTCCTGGATCGCCAACGGTCGTGAATTATTCTACTCGAGCCTTTTTTGTGACGATAGCTCCAAATAGTAATCCTACCACTACACAGTACGCTATCGCTCTTTCTCGGGATAATTGGGTGACGACTCAGTACGTAGAGTCGGGCAGTCTTCTCGGGGTTGTATGAAATACTCCTACCTGGAATACTTGTACTGACTGGGGAGCTGGTGTCTCCTGTGTGAGTGCCTTATCAGTGAGTAATCTCCTCGCTGATACGAGCTATCAGGTACGAGTATTTGCGAGAAATAGTGATGGTGTAGTTTCTGGTCCATCACCGAGTGCTTCTGGAGATACCAATGAGACATTGACATATACCATAGATAGTGCTAATCTTAGTTTTAGTTCTCTGGTTCCAGATACTCCGGTGCTTTCGACGACGATACTTCGTGTCTACACCAACTCGAGTGCTGGGTTCCGTGTATCCATCCAGAGAGCCAATACAGGTGCCACTCTCGAACATACTACTCGAGCGAATACTTTTATCGCTGATAGATCTCCTTGGACTGGCTCAGGTGGGGCAAGTCTCTGGAGTGGATATGGTCTCGGATTTCGTATCAACCAAACAAATACAGATTCTGCTCTGTATTCCAGCGGGAGCTGGGGATCCTCGGATAGCATAGGTAATGCCTTTTACGCAGGAGTCCCAGGAAGCTATACAAACTTCTTAATGACGAATGTATTCTCTCCGAGTACACGAAATATTGAAATAGGCTGGAAAGTAGTGACACCACCCACTCAAACTTCGGGTACCTATCAAGGAGCAGTTTCTTTTCGGGTATACAACGATATATAGCAGTTGCCAAATTTTATTTTAAAACTCTTCTTCTATGAAGAACACTCTCATTGTCGTTAAGCCACCCTAACTTTCTCTCGCAAGAGTTCCTTCTTGTAGATAGAGTTCCGGACTTACTTCAAAATTTATTCTTTTTTTCTTTTTCTCGTATGAATTCAAAAAAATACATAGCACTTGCTACTGCTACGCTTATTTCTCTGACATCTCTTCAGAGTGTTTTCGCTGCTACCGTTGATAATACCGTTACACTTACAACTACGGTAAACGACGTTCTTACAGCTACTACCTCGAGTGCTACGGTAGCGCTTGGAGCTACGACTCCCGGTACTCCGACGACTGGTACAGTGACCGTACAAGTAGTGACGAATGCACAAGCAGGATTTGATGTCTTAGTACGACGAACCACGGTCGCTGCTGCTACACTCCTCCATACGGACGCTACTACCACGATCGCTGATAAGACTGCTTGGATTTCTACGACTCCCAATGCAGCTCTCTGGACGGGTACTGGACTTGGATTTCGAGTAAATGCCACTGCTACGACAGCCGCAAGTCGAAATGCTACTTGGTGGGGGTCTGATGACCTCATCGCTAATGCTCTTTTTGCCGGTCTTCCTGGAGCCTATGATACCATCTATGATGGGACAGGGTATGCTTCAACTCAACAAGATGTAGCTCTTGGATTTAGACTGGATGTTCCAGGAACTCAGAAATCAGGTTCTTATTCTGGTACTATGTCAGTACGAGTACAGACGGCTATCTAATACAAGTATCTTCTACTCAGATCGATCATTCGATCTGAGAAACGATATTTTTATTTTATCCTTATGATATATATGTCCTCCTCCTCTTTTATACTTGCCTTGTTTGTAGGATTGACTTGTTTGAGTCCTTCTGTATCTGCAGCAACGGGTACCGTCGTACCAAATTCTACTACTCCGACGAATATTGTTTCTTCTTCTTCTGAAGCTACTCTCAGTCTTTTGGATCCATTTTATTTTCAAAAAAATATTCAAGCCGCTACTTCCGAAGATACTCTCGGACTTGAGGTATATGATCCAACTATCGGTACGAAAGAAGCTATCGACACCGTGACTTTAAATATTAAAAATCCGGTTACCAAGGAGCAGATCCAAGTCAAACTTGCCGAAACCGACCGGGAGTCATTTGTATTTCGAGGGACCGTACAAGCTATCCATGATATTACTAAAAAGGCGGAGAATACTATCTTTGTCAGCAACCGAGAGACTCTCGAGTTTACCTATAAAGCACTCAAAAAGACACTCCCTATCATCGGTAAGGCACAGCTTCAGCTGAGTCCAACTCGTCTCTATTTTCATCTCAAAAATGGAGCCAATGTAGATACTCCCGCTTCCACCGATCTCGTAGAACTTCTCCCAGGTACTACTCAGGAAAAACAACTTCTCATCACCAATATCGGAGATGATGAAGCATACTATGTATTTTGGTTTGAGGATTTTTATAAAGATGAGTTTGATAATGTACGGTACTATACCGACGCTACCGCTCCAGAAGGTCTCAAAGGAGTAGCTCTCAGTAAATGGCTCAAAGTCGACGGTCCACAGAGAATCCTCCTCAAATCTAAAGAGACAAAATCTCTCAAATTGAGGCTCAATATTCCAGCTGGTGCTGCCCCAGGAGGGATGTATAGTGCTTTTATTATCAAACAAGATGTCGACTCTGGTCTACAAACCACCGAGACACTCCTGACCAATCAAGAGTATTCCGTACTTCTCGCCGCGAATATCGGGGCACAGGAAGCTCTCGTCCTCTCTGGTAAAGCCGAAGGTATCCGAGTATTCGATCCAAGCGACTCGAAATCTTCGAAGTCTGGGTTTTTCTTTGGATCCTCGGGAACAGGGGAAACACTCCCTATTGGAGTAGGATTTGATTTTCTCAATACGGGAAATGCCGCCTTCAAGCCACAGGGAAAAGTGACCTTAAATAATGTGTTTAGAATGAATGTCATCACCAATACTCTTTCTTTTCCATCCAGTGCTTTTCCGAAGATAAAAAAATGATACGAACAGGTTCTTTCGGGTCAGCATGCTCTCTGGTTTGGTCTCTATCAGGTAGAGCTCAGTGTCATGGATGGCGACTTCAAAGATTCATCTACCGTGACCAAATGGATCTGGATATTTAATACTCTCGGAGTCATCGTAGTAGGGGGTATAGTTCTCGTAGGAGCTGGAGCTCTCGTATACATAGTACGAAGAAAGAGTCCCAAGAAAAAGACTTCTAAAAAATAATTTTCTGGATGAATCCCTCTTCTTATTACTCAAATAGTCTCCTGACGATACTCATCGGAGTAGCTGCGTTTTTAGGAAATCTAGGAATAGGGAATGCTCTCCAATATACGGATTCGATAGAGTTTTCCGTAACGATCAATAATGACGTCACTACTCCAAATCTGAGTCCACTGCCACTGAGTCTCGATGGCTCTACTCAGGTGATATCATGGACGACGAGCTCTCCGATGATCTCTCAGAGGTATACTCTCGAGCAGGCAACCAACGAATCATTTATAGTGATCGTACAGACATTCACTCTTGATAATAGTACGACTCAAACTATTCCTGCCCTCGCTTCTGGCAGGTATTGCTATCGAGTGAGATCTACTGGTATAGAAAATCTTCAGGCATCTACTTGGTCAAATGTTTTATGTCATGATTTTGGGAATATTCCAGGAGTTACCCCTCCAGTAGTCAACTTAGCTGCGTCGACCGGTGCACCAATACCAGTCTCTGCCACTCCTATTCCTCCGAGTACGGCAAGCTGAGAAGTGAGTGTGACCGCAACAGGTGCTGCACCGAGTCTTTCTGCTTCTGGGACAATTACCACTCCTCGTGCCCCTCGTCCAGCTCCTCGGGATACTTCGTCTCCTTCTCGTCTGATACCGGTATCTCAGAGCAATCTTCCGACTCCATCTTCCACTATTCCTCCAGGATCTTTACCACTGATCCAACCCCTCCCAGGAGATATACCATCTACTCCTGAATTAGAAATTCGAATACCCCTCTTACCATCAGAAAACTCTCAAATAGGCCCCATAGATCCCCTCCAGGAGAGTTTGTCTACTAACATTGCTGGAGTTCTAGGACAAGCCTCCTGAGAACTCTCCTTGTCGCAGGATTCGGAGGTAGTTCCTCTCTCTCAGTCTGATATAATCAATACACCTCCTACAAAGAATCTATTTCAAGATCGAATGGTATATGTAGTAGTGATAGTATTTGCCGTCTTGGCGAGTATATTTGGATTTATCTTCTTTCGAGGGAGGGGTATTTAAAACTCATTAATTTAGGTTCGAATCCTATTCTTCTCTCACCCATACCATCACTAAAAATTCCTGCTCTTGCGAACAGGAATTTTGATTGATAATGGCTCCCCGAATAGGATTCGAACCTATGACCCAACGGTTAACAGCCGTTTGCTCTACCACTGAGCTATCAGGGAATATATGAAAAATAGAGATATATCTCAGTAATTCCCGCGTATAGTATAAAATCTCGCATCACTGTCAAATCAAACACACAGGATTTTTCATAAAAAGTTGCCCCATGGAGCGAACAAAAGTTGGATTTCTCTAATTTTCCCTACAATACTCATATCTGACTCCCAACCACTCCGATTATGAAACCATTTTTTATTTCTACGCCGATCTACTATCCCAACGATATTCCTCATATCGGACATGCCTACTCGAGTTGTATCGCGGACGTACTCGCGAGATATCATAGAGTGACCAGAGGGTCTGACGTAGAGGTATCAAAAAGTGTGAAGTTTACCACGGGAGTTGATGAGAACTCTCAGAAAATCGTCCAAAAAGCTGCAGAGCTCGACCGAGATGTCTACGAGTTTCTCGATGAAATGGCGAGCTCTCATCAAAAGGCCTGGGATACTCTCGGAGTCGAGTATACGGACTTTGTGCGTACGATCTCGAGTCATCCAAAAAAAGTAGCCGAGCATCATACCGGCTTTGTACAGTACGTCCTCCAAAAAGCTTTTGAAAAAGGGGACATCTACGAGGGGATGTACGAAGGAGACTACTGCGTAGGATGTGAGTCATTTAAAAAGCCATCAGATCTCGTCGATGGCCAGTGTCCGCTTCATCCGAAAGGAAAGGTCGAGCACCTCAAAGAAAAAAACTATTTCTTTCGACTTTCTCGATATGAGTTAGCTCTCAAAGAGCTCTACATGAAAAATCCTGGTTTCGTCCAGCCAGATCATCGCTTTGCGGAGGTGAGAGCTTTTGTCGATGCAGGACTCGAGGACTTCTCCATTTCGAGAGAGAGTAATACTTTTGGGATACCGCTTCCTTTTGATCCGACTCAGGTGGCATATGTCTGGTTTGATGCCCTCTACAACTATGTGAGCTATGCTCTCCCGAGAAATAGTGAATGACACTTTATAGATCAAAAAGGACAGATACTCCGCTCTTATGTCGACTGGGAATCCGCTCGTCAGGATCCGACTCGAGATCCGTTTCGAGATCCTAATGGGTTTTGGACGGCAGAAAGCCAAAAGATCCATGTCGTCGGGAAGGATATTATCCGTTTTCATGCGATATTTTGGCCAGCGATGCTCATGAGTGCGGAGCTTCCCCTCCCAGACAGTATTCTCACGACTGGATTTTTCACCGTAGATGGACAAAAGATGTCTAAATCTATCGGAAATGTCGTCGATCCCGTAGCGGTAGTAGGGGAATATGGGCGAGATTTCCTCGTCAACTATCTCCTCGGAGCCTTCCCAATCGGAAACGACGGGGACTTTTCGATGAAAGAGGCCAAGCTTATGTTCAATAATCGTCTCGCTAATAATATCGGAAATCTCCTCAATCGATTTTTGGTACTCGGACTCAAACTCTCGACGGATGAGGGGAAGACAGCTCGAGTCGAGATCGTAGAGATGATCTATTCAGATACTGATATGGAAAACATTTTGAGAGATATAGGATCATTTGAACAGGAATACAAGTCTGCCATGATAAAGTCCTCTGAGGATTCCCTCCCTATCTATGATCTTCGTACTACTCTTGAGTCATGCTTCGCCTATGCTGATACGCTCAATAAATACATCGATACCACGAAGCCCTGGACGCTCGAAGGTGAGGCTCTGCGAGAAGTACTCGTACATGTCGGAGTAGGGCTGAGAAAGACTGCTATTGCTTTCTATCCGTTTTTCCCGGCCAAGATGACTGAGCTCCTCACTCGTATCGGGTGTACTCATGACGTGACTTCCCTGGAGCAAGGTGGGATGAATTCCCTCGAGGCAGGAGGACTCCCGACTCACTTTCAAATATTAGAAAAGTGAGTTCCCCTCTACATGCGTCTCGTAATAGAATAAGAAAGGAAATCCTCCTTCGTCTCTCTATAAAGGCATCTCTCGAGGTACACCCTATGGAAACCCTGCCCTAGACTAGAGCTCAAAATAAAAAAAGTTTGCAATCCTTTGTCGGTGCGTATAATGTTGATCGGTTAATTATTTCTAACTATAACCATTTATGAAAAAGCAAGATTTCATCAAGGAAGTTGCTACTAAGGCAAAACTTTCTCAGGATGCTGTAACAAAGGCACTCAACACTATGATTGATACTATTACTTCTCAGCTCAAAAAGGGTGATGATGTAAATATCACTGGTTTTGGAGCTTTCAAGGTTTCTCACCGAGCAGCCCGAAATGGTGTAAATCCAAAGACTCGAGCAAAGATCACTATTCCTGCTATGAAGTCTCCCGTTTTCCGAGCTGGTAAAACTCTTAAAGAGTCAGTTCGTTAGTTCGTAGATATAAAAATCCCTCCGCAAGGAGGGATTTTTTTGGTGATATTTTTTTAATCTTATCCAAATAGAGCACTTCATACATTCGTAGTGACTGGGAGTCACTCTTGAGCGAGTATGAGATTTACATAGGCTCTATTTTCTGTGACTCTTGTACCCATCCAGTCGAGATCTCATGGAGTTGGAGCTTGGGTAGATGATACGACCGAGGATTCTACTGATCGGAGCTCTCTCCAGGCTTTCTGAGTTTCAAATTTCTCAGCTGCATCTCTACTTGGAAATTCTACCTCTACGAGGGTGAGTCCAGCATGCTTCTTGCTAAACACATCGAGCTCCGCTTGGAGTCCATCTGTATCTGGAAGATTGAGCACAAATCGGAGTTTTTCTACCACCCAGTCGCTCACTCCGGTAGCCCAGAGTGCTTCAAACTGCTCTTTTCGGAGTGATATTTCTACTTCTTTTCGTACGAGGCCAATACCAGCTTTGAGTGTGAGAAAATACTGAGAAACTCCTTTTTTGATCTTTTCCCGAATACGTACCGATGCTCCTTCGTCGTTGGCTACGATCCAACCTTGTCGGATAGTACTCGGCTGAATATTTGTTAGATCAGGGAGATAGTTGACGAGGTATTTATGTTCGATTTCAGTCGGAGAGGATCATCCAGAGATTTCAGATGTCCCACGGAGAGCGAGAAACTGGGCTTGATCGAGCTGGATAGAGATCATCGTGCTAGATTGGCTTCGTACGACAAAGCTATATTTAGATAGGTCATTACTGAGGTGGGCGATCCCATCAAATTCATCCCCGATCGAAATAATAGAAGTGAGTCAGAGCGGCTTTTGTAGAGAGGAGGAAAGTGTCATATAGAGGATGGATATATCTGTATAGTATGTATAGACGTACTTTTGTCTATATCTGAGATAAGAATCAACAAGACTCCCTGATTTCTCAGGAACTGCATCTTTTTTGACTTCTCTTTTAATCTATACTACACTGATATATATCACCCTCTTCTCACTTGCAGACCATAGATATATCCCAGATGGAAGGTACTGATCTTAAAGCCTTTTTTGATCAAACTATTACTGATTTCTCAAATTTTGAGATCACGATCTATTTCTTATCTGATTATAGTCAGTCCAAGATGATCCGAGACGGAGTACTCTATCTCTTTGAGAAAAATAATATCAACGTTCCTTGGAAAAATAGATTTGCTCTCATTTCTGATGAGCTCGTCAATAACTCTATCGAGTATGGGAGTCTCCCTCTCGAGAAAAACGAGCTCCTCGTAAGATTCTTCCCAGAAGACCGAAAACTAAAGGTTATCATCGAGGTGAGCGATACTGGTCGAGGTCCTGAGGCGAAAACGAGTCAGGAAATGGAAGAAATCCGTAAATTGAAAGAAATGCAGGGATTTGATTCGTACCTTGGAAAGCGTGGACGAGGACTCTTTCAGCTCATTACCAATATCGTAGACGAGCTGTATTTTCGAGATGGAAATGCAGGCGGACTCGTGGTAGGAGTGAGAAAAGAGCTCGAATTTCAGATCGTATAGATCAAAGTATGATTTTATAAAAATCTCCCGATTGGGAGATTTTTTGTGTGAGAGAGAAAATCCAGGGTTTTATCCTTTGAGAAATCGTACTTTTGAGAGAGGGAAGACCCGCTCGGAGATCGTGATCTTTACGTCTTCAAATTCTTCATCTTCAGATCCTTCAAAGAAAGAGTCTTTCACCTCGTTTCCAGAGAGGACGAGGAGACTCTGGACTCGAGAAATGACTCGCTCTTTTTCCATGACGTCATACATACGAGCGAGAGCGTCACGGTTTTGCATGTTGGTCATACGAGCAATCTCTTCTATACGCTCTCCCGTTACCTCAAAGGTCAGTGGTCCCGTCTGAGTCACTTTTACCATACGAGGATTTTTGATCTCACGTAGATCGTAGTAGGCGGGAGCTATCACGGGTGGGGTATCAAAATCCTCTATATGACGCTGCTGTTCGGGTATTTTAGTCACGAGGAAATCCTTGAATGCTTCGACATGCAAGAGAGTCCCGGCCGAGAGAGCGAATAAAGTCGAAC
>JANOQA010000052.1:0-9661 GCA_031422145.1 bacterium
ATCTGGATACATTATTTTTATATACCTATATTTATAGGTAAATCTCGGTATTATCAGATTTCATTTACCTCCCCATGAAATTCTCACTCTCATTCGTCTCTTCACTAGGAGCACAACTTCAGCGAATATTCCTTCGATTTCCTGGAGCTTGTCTGATAGCTCTCTGAATGAGCACACTCTCTCTCTTAGTCGTATCAAGATCCAACGCTGTAATATTGACTCAGTATATAGTGATTCTCGGGATTAGTTTCTTTATATCTGTTGGGATATCTCTCATATCAGAGAGACTCTCACTCACTCGTTTGCATAATCTCCTCTCTCAAAGTATTACTATATTGTTTTGAGTCGTTTTATTCTACTACCTTGGTAAAACATTCTTTGAAAATTCAGAGTCTATCACACGCTTCTTTATATCACTCGTAGGAGCTATTGCATTTCTACTGAGTAGTCCATATATCGGAGATATCCTTCGAAAAAAGGACTCCTCCGAAGAGCAGTACTACGGCTATATTTATTCTATTTTTGTGATTTTCTGTACGGCAGGACTTCTAGCAGGACTCATATGGTGACTCGGAGCACTTGCCCTAGTGAGCATCAATCTCCTCTTTGGTGGAGTAAATATCGAAGGTACTGTCTATGTACAGTGGGGGATAATTTCAGCTTTTCTCTTTGCTCCCCTTTTTTGACTGTATCAGATCCCTGGAGAAAGAAACTCTGGATACTCGAGTCTACTCAAAGCTCCATTTATACTATTTATCGTACGATATGTACTCGTACCTTTTATGTATGTATACTTTTGTATTCTCTATGCATACCTCATCAAAGTACTCGCTCTCCCTGGTGAATGGCCAAACGGTAGAATTCCCTGGATGATCATAGGATTTTCTTCACTTGGATATAGTGTCTATATACTCTCACGTGCTCTCTCTGAGAGTCGTATGGTTCAGATATACCAGAGATATCTCCCTTGGGTAGTACTTCCTCAGATACTATTTCTTTTTTATGCGATAGCTCTCCGCATCGAACAATATGATCTGACGATGAACCGGTATCTCGTGGTAGCTTTTGGTCTTTGGCTCACGGGCATATCTCTCTACTATGTGTTCTCTCGGGAGAAGTCTATCGGAGTGATACCGGTATCCCTCTTGGTGAGTATACTCCTAATAGCTGGAGGGCCCTGGTCTTTCCAAAATCTCGCAGAGTCTCGGCAGTATGAGAGATTTCTCACCAACCTCACTACCGCAGGAATACTCCGAGATGGGGTTATTTATTCTATAGATATAGAAAAACTATCTAATCCGAAGCTACTTGCTGCCATTAAATCTCAGATCCTTACACTTTCTAGTATACGTAACGGTGAAAGACTTATGGAACTCCGTCGTAAGGTAAGCACAGAGGTAGGCCAGTGTCTAAGGTCTCTCTCATCATTTCCAGAAGATAAACAGGCTCGTCTGCGTATTCACTGGATCTGTGTTTTAGGGGAAGGTGTTAACGAATAACTTTTGACTTCCTTCTTCAAAGAAATAGGATCCATCTATGACTATCTCCAAAATCTCTATCGCTTCACTCCTCCTTCTTCGATCTATCGGAGAGGGTATTTAGTGTAAGATTCGGAGCTTCCGGTCTCATCCCCTCTCGCAAAGAGGGGATTTTTTTATCTCTTTCTCTCTCCCTATGAATACTTCCCCTCCTCCCTCAAAAGTAGAATTCTTTGATACCACTCTCCGAGATGGTCGTCAGTGTCCTGGAGCGAGTATGAGTGATGCTGAGTATTTCTCTCTCGTACGAGAGATAGACGCAACTGGATTTGATATCATAGAAACTGGCTTTCCTGCATCCTCTCTCGCCGAAGCAACTCAGGTGTATGCTACCGCTCAGATGGCAGGATCCGGAGAGATACAAGCTACTGTTGCTGGACTCTGTCAGCTCAGAAAAGAACAAGTTGATATCACGATCCGATCTCTCGAACCAGCCATACGAGCAAGTAAATGACTTTTACATGTTTACTTTCCGGTAGATCCTACCTTATCGGAGGCTAGTATCGGCAAATACGATACAGCAAAAGTTTTGCGAGATCTAGAGACGAGTATCCGAGATGCTCGAAGTGCTGGACTTCGAGTACAGTTTTCTCCAGAGGGATACTCCCGGGTCGGATCAAATTTTGACTTCACTACTGATCTTATGCGAGCCGCTCTCGAGAACGGTGCAACATACATCAACTGTCCTGATACGATCGGTGGAGCTCATCCCATGCAAGGAGAGCAATATTTTCTCCATCTTATGGCCAAGCATATATCCATCATTTCCCAAGAATACCCCGATACACCAGTCACCTGGTCGGTTCATACCCACGATGATCTCGGAAACGCAGTTCGAAACTCTATCGAAGCACTCGCTCTCGGAGTCGCTACCAAAGTTGAAGGTACCATAGGTGGGGTAGGTGAACGTGCTGGAAATGCAAATCTCCTCGAGATAGCTCTCAATCTTCGACAATTTTATACCAGGGAACTTGATGTATCTGGGCTGGATTTCTCTCGCTTCGTCGGTCTCGGACAGAGAGTATCGGAGATCATGCTCCCGTCTCGTCCTCACTCTCCTATCATAGGAGCGAATGCCTTTCGACACACCTCTGGGTGACACGTCCGTGCTATGCAGCAAAATCCAGACGCCTATCATCCATATCGACCAGAAAGCGTAGGCTGAAAAATTTCTTTTGTATTTGGTCCCCAATCCGGGAGTAATCACCTTATTGAAATTCTCGAGGCTCAGGGGATAGATCTCACTCCCGATGATATCTTGGCTCGAGGTGTGATCACTCAGTATATCAAAGATCTCTATGTGACTCGTTATAAAGGTATCTCTGACTCAGAAGTCGTAGCTGGGTTTAGATCTTGGAAGAATCAATAAAAAATAAGGGGATCACTCCCCCTATTTTCATTTTCTCTCTTTCAAGAACTATCGACGAGAACCAGGTCCTCGAAAACCTTCTCTTGTATCTTCATTATACTCCCCTGCTCCGTTATCTCGAAGATTTTTCTTAAACTCTTTTTTAAGTTTTTTTACTTCTGAATATGGAAGTTTACCAATCTCTGTTTGTACAGCTTCACGAAGTTTTTTCATCTGAGCGATCTGATCCTCAGTTGGCATATCTACACCTTTGGATCTCAGAAATTCTCGTTCTTTCTTTTTAAACTCTTCTCGGAGAGTTTGAAGGCTCGCTCGATCTGCTTCGGAGAGATTTTTCATAGCCTCTCGCTCACTTTGCATCTTGGTCTGAAAAGCCTGTACTTCATCAGTAGATGGGATTGATATACCCTGAGCCTTGAGAGCGTCTTGGACACTCTGAGGAAGTTTGGTAAAGTCAGGAGTATGCGTCATTCCTTTCAGACCTATCTTCGTAGATATTCCTGGAGCTGATGGTATACTTCCTGTGGCAGCCTGCATAGCAAAGGTAGCTGGTACGGCGAGTACCATAAGTGATACGAGTCCAACCACTGCTTTTTTCATGTGTTTCATATATAGAATAGTAAAATATAAACTGACTCTTTATTTGAGTGTACCGGTCAACCCAAACACCGGAGTACGGTGGATATCTCGAAAGATACCCCCAGAGAATATCACATAGAGTTAAAATGAATATGAAATACTCGAAGATTATGAGAAATACTCTTTTATGTGGATGAGTTTCCGCTAGGATGGATGAGTATATCACTCCCATCTATGAAAGTACTCGTTGTCGATGATCATCCAAAAATCCGAGAATCTATCGGAAGATTTCTCCATCTCGAACGTATCGAGTCAGAGGAAGCTCGGACTGGACTCGAAGCTCTCGAAAAGATACGACTCTCTCAGTATGATCTCTGTATCTTGGATATCCATATGCCGATCATGGACGGTCGAGAGTTTCTCCGAGTCCTTCGCCGAGAAAATACGACCCTCAAGATCCTCGCTCTCACGGCTGATAGTCGGACGGAAGACATCGTAGAAGTCCTCGATCTCGGAGCGGATGACTATCTCAGGAAGCCATTTTCTTTTGATGAGCTCCTCGCTCGTATCCGAGCCCTCACTCGACGTCAGTGAGTCATGATACCAGAGTTAGAGCTCTATGGAGAGTACACTATCGATCTCAAAAATCATCGAGTTTCGAAAGAGGGTCTTGAGGTGTCTCTCACCCATAAACAGTGGCTTTTATTTGAGGTGCTTTTTCGCCATAGAGGAGCTCCCCAGAGCAAGACCTCCCTCCTCGCTGAGGTATGGGGAGAAAATGCCGACTCTCTCGATCTCTCGACTCAGACTCTCGAAGCTCATATATATAGTCTACGTCAAAAACTTTCTCCTAAAATGATCGTTACTCTCCGTAATATCGGATATACGATCCCTATTCATCCCCCTTCTCATGAATAATACTCTTTCTCTGAGTCGTCCAGCCATCCTCCTCGCCCTCAAAATCAGCGGGTCAATCCTCGCTCTTTTAATCATTATTCTCGGTATTTTTTATATACTAGCCCTAGCTGAAGGAGAAAAAGATATACAAAGAAATCTCATGCAGCGATGACAAGAGATCAGACAAAGACCCAGTATACTGAGAAATATAGACTCCGGAGAGCGAGTCCCTCCTTTTGCGAGAAATATCATAATCGAGAGAGATGGAAATTTCATAGCTACGGGTATGTTTAGAAATACGGATATCGACTTTCGTTCGTTTCGTCCTCTGCCTATTGGAGTGATATATCGTACGAGCTATGAAAATATACCCATCGTCGTCCTCCCGATCATGGTAGGAGATGCTCGAGTATACCTTTATGATTCGGAAGGAGGAATAGACCGTCTTAAGGAGACATTCTTCTTTTAGGGATTGATCTCGATCGGGATATTTTCTCTCTTTCTTTTTATCCTCTCGACTCGTATTGCCTCTCTCACACTGGCTCCTATCGAGGCCTCATATACTCGGTCTCTTTCGTATAATAGATACCTCGCTCACGAGCTCAAAACCCCCCTCACTATCATACAAAATCAGCTAGAACTTGCCTCAAAAATGAAGTCCTATGACTCAGCCCTCCTGAGCTCGAGTCTCGAAGAGGTCGATCATATGAAACAAACGATCGATGGACTTCTTCTGATATCTGAGGCAGAGAGATCTTTGCAAAAAAGAGCCTCTCTCGTCGCTCCTCTCGTCTCTGAAATAGAAAAAGAGCTCTTCCCTCTCATGCAGGAAAAACATATATCTTTGAGTTTCACGGGAGATATCGATCTATCGATCCTAGCTGAGCCGCTCCTTCTGCGTACCTGTATTCGCAATCTCCTCGAAAATGCTGTCAAATACAGCTCTTCTCCAGGAGGGATTACAGTAGAAATCTACAAAGGAAAAATTCATATCAATAATACCGTAGATCCTCATCTTTCTCTGGATACAACACGGATATTTGATGAGTTTATCGGAACTCCTGGGTCCGGGAATGGCCTCTGACTCGCCATAGTAAAAAAGATCGTAGACCTCCATGGATGGAAAATATCTTTCAAACGAACTTCTACGTCTGAGGTCCAAGTAAAAATATCTTTTTAAGATATTTTTAGCCTCTCTCTAAACGAGAGATTTAAGCCAACGAGCTCCCCGAAGCAATCAGTATACCCAAGGCTTGAGTATCTGGATCTGGGTCGGCATATAGGCTACGACTCGACCTCAAAATTTATGCTTAAACTCACTCACCCCAGAGAGAGAATGATCAGATGCATCAGGAGGAGCAATACCGAGAAAGTCATATATTTCACAACCAGCCCGGGCAGACTGCTCTATCATATACCACTGGAGGAGGTAGGCGGGCATATATTTTCTCTTGGCATTATCCGAAGTAGAAGCTCCATAGTAGTAGATGGCTCGGTTTCCACTGCGTACCAGGATAGCAGCAGCGATGATTTGATCCTCATATTCAGCGACATAGAGTCACTCTATCGGATCATGTACTGAGGTGAGGAGAGTTTGGTAGTAAAATTTTGAGTTTCCAGAAAATCCATCCCGTTCCAGAGTCTCTTCGAGAAGCTGTATAAAAGACTCGATATCTTGGAGTTGATCCCCTTTTCGTACTCGGACTCCTTGTTTTTCAGCGAGCTTTATATTGTAGCGACCTTTCGGTTTCATCTGAGCGAGGAGCTCATCAGAAGAAAAAGTGAGATCCAGCTCAAGGGTATGTTTTTCTATAAAAGATTTCCACTTCCCTATCGGAGCGGTGATAGCTCTTTCATAGAGGGATTCATACTGGAGAAATACGATATTTTTATCAGATATATATTTTCGGATCTCGCACTCAAAGAAAAACATAGATTCAGAGTATCTTTCGTGATAACTCGGTCCACCAAGTATAAATGCTCAAAATTGTCCTATCCCAACAGATCGCACCTGAGTCAGAGCATATCCACAAAGCATTCCTTTATCATAGAGGAGTGAGCATACTCCCTCTTGTATTTGGCGAGATTTGAGGAGAAACTCTATCCATCGGACTGACTGCCAGACAAAAGGATTCGAGTCTTTTTGTCTCCAAAAATCTTCGATCTCCTGGATGATCGATGGAGGTAGAGGAGTATCTTGAGAAATAATAGTGTGCTCGCATTTCATAGATACGAGGCTATTCGATGCACCTAAAAATGCAATAGATTTGCGTTTCGGTTCTGGATTTGGTACAATCCAGGAAGATTAACTAAATATTGAATCTTTTTATGAACACCGCTATAGAAATTAAAACGAAACAAGTCGGAAGCGTAAGTGTATTTGAGTTTCATGGAGAACTCGACGAAACCAATGCTGACAAGACTTTTACAAGTATCTACAACGCCATCGGAGATTTTACTGGAAAGAGTGTCTTATTTAATCTCGTAGGACTCAAATACCTCAACTCCAAATCTATCGGATATATCGCCGATATTTTCTCTAATATCGAAGACGGAAATGGAAAAATGGTCATCACGAATATGACCGAAGAGGTCAAAGATACGCTCGAGCTCGTCGGTATCACGACGATCGTTGCAGTATGTGATACAGAGGCCGAAGGACTCGCGAGTCTTGCATAGAGTATCCGAAAGGATTTATCTAAAATAAAAACTACGTCAAGTACAAACCCCTCAAGAAAACGAGGGGTTTTTTGATTTTAGAGGGAATATCTGAGAATATAGAGGTATATACATATATCCATCACATGGCCTCAAAAAAGAAAGTCACTATTACCGCCGAAGAAACATTTGCTCCAGACCGAGATATTACTCTCGCAAATCCAGTAGAGGGTACGACTAATGTAGTGACCGAAGAAAAAGTAAAGATCCAAGAGTCCGCTACCTCTCGAGAAATATTTGGGGGAGAATCTCTCGATACCTCTCGACTTCGAGTACGGTTTGCGAATACACTCGGCAATGTGAGTGCTCGACTCCGAAGTGTGTTTGAGCGAGAAAAGACTACAACTGATCCTGGAGTAAAAGAGTCTATCGAAAAAGAAAAAAATAAACTTCTCCGAGAAAAAGTCCGCACGATCCGACTCTCCGAGATCCAGATCAAGGGCGAGGCAAATGAGCGAGAAATCCTCAAAAAACGGGAGAAATTTGAAGATCTTAAAACCTCTGACATCCTCTATCTGAGGCAAAAAGGAGCAGATATTGCCTCTCTTCTCCTTGTCCCTACTGACAATCCACTCGGAGTAGTAGATGGAGGAAAGATCGAAAAAGGACAGAAATTTACGGTAAACTTTGGAGAAAATAAATCTATCAGTCGATCTCTCGGAGCGGGAGATATCCTCCCTGCTACGGTACAAAAGATATCAGTAAATGGGAAAGTAGGAATCTATGCCAACTCCCCTCGTCCTGGATACTATACTGCATGAGACAAGAAACCTCTCTATCTCCCGGTATACGATGGAGATACGATCGAGATCCTCGAAGTCGGAAAACTATCGGAGGCAGATATCGTAAATACAAAGAATGCGAGTGAAAAACGATTTGAACAGATGCGGATCAATGACATGATCGATGCGATGAATCTCCGTGGAGATGCTTGGCGAGAAGAATTTACGAGCCTCCCCGAAGATGAAAAACTCATCGAGCAAGCAAAAGTAGAAAAAGAAAATCGAAAAAATGAATCATCCTACCTCGAAAAGCTCTACGGGAAAGCAAACGGACGGGAGAATTTTCTCGCCTATTTTGGGTCAGATCTCAACCGTATCACCAAGTCTTATGGTATCAATCCTACTTGGCTCCTCGCTCTCATAGAAAAAGAAGGTTCTGGATTTAATGCATTTACAAAATCCACTGGCTCAGCCGTAGGGCTCGGTCAGATCACCGACGATACCTGGACCGAACTCACGAGTAAGATCATCCCGGCTGATGCTCGAGCTATGGAGCTCGTGGGTGGATCTCGACTAGAACGATACAATCCTATCCATCAGATGATCGCTATGTGTAGCTATCTTGAGCACATTCGAGTAAAAAAACCTACTGCGAATTGGTCAGATGCGGCGATCTACTACCACACTGGTATGAATGCGACGGACGCTGATGTGCCAAAATATCTCAAGTGGAATCCCGCTATCGCCCGAGAAATGAAAGGAGAGCCTACCCTTGCCAACTACGTCGATGCAGCACGTCGGTACTACAATCTAGCAGGACTCGAATGAGCCTGGTCACCAGTCGCTGAATCCACCAAGAAATTTGACGCAGAATGGGAAAGTTTTGCGAGCTATCCAGCCAAACGGACGGTCAAAGAAGATGGTCGAACGATGACTTGGTGTGCTGAAACGGCCCGTCTCAATGGAAGTACTTTTGGACTTTCTCTCCCCGCCAATGATGCGAACCGAGTCCCCGACTCGTACGGAAATACTCCATTTAGTACGAGTTTTGAGTCACTCCCAGCTGGGATAAATGTAGCGGACGTCGTCCTCTCGAGCAATACGACCAATGGAAAACTTTTCGGTCATCGAGCTCTCGCGGTACGTGCTAAGACGGATAACGCATGGTACATCCTCGATCCCTACTACGGAAATGAAAAGCCTATCCCCGTCGCCAACTACCTCAGTATGTATTCGAGTAAAAATGGTGGTGGTATCACTCATCTGTACGGTCACAAAGGACAAGGAGTGATGGCAGGACTCTTGGCGTAACTAAAAAATCATCATCTGATCCGTCGCTACATCTTGAGTATTCTCGAGATAAGCACGGATTTTTTTGAGATCAGACTTTATATCATACCCGATGAGCTCGATGTCAGAGTCGAGGATCGACTGAAAAAATGATCCCACTGGAAGTACTACCGTATCGATATAATAGACTTTAGTATCCGAAAGGGAGAGGGCTACTCCTCGGATATTTCCTCACTCGAGATGGAGAGCCAGGGCTACTTTTTCGAGAGATCGTATATCCTGCAGGAGTGAGTCGAGTCACTCTAGAGTATCAACATCTATAATAGTGACTCCAAGTGTAGAAAAATCTCTCAGTTCTACGGGAGCCTCAGAGAGGAGGGATCGAAACTCGAGGAGTCGAAAGAGCTCAAATACTCGAGGTCCGAGGATGCAGCGGGATTTAAATTCGTGATTTTTGATATCAAAGTCAAACTTTACTGCCGTATCTATGGTGACAAGTTTTTTGGAGAGAAAAGCTACCTCTCGAGAAGCGATGAGGGTATCTCGAG
>JANOQA010000053.1:0-2150 GCA_031422145.1 bacterium
CAAAAAGAACTCATTATACTCATACATAACTTCTACAAGAAATCCAAGAAAAAGGCCTAGTAGATTTCCAATATTTTAAAAATCTCCTAGGCAAGAGCCCTGGATATTATCTAAATACATGATTTTTTTATGAGAGATTGGAGAGGTTGAGAGGCATTTGCCTCAGAGAGACTCAGGAGTAATGATTTTTGGATATTTTTTGGAAAGACCGTAAAGGTCTTCCCTTCTCGGATCATCTGGATATAGGCACGCTCGGGAGACATGATAGAATATTGATACTCATCTGTTTTTTCTTGCTGTATTCCATAAAAAAAGCTCTCTCTCTGGCGTACAAAGTCATAGCGAATACCAACAATTTCCCGAGCTCAGGAAATCCGAGTGTTATAAATAGTATATACCTCAGCGATCTGTTCAGAGAGGGAATATCTGTTGTACACCGACATACCACCAAATACATAGAGCTCATCTCCCATATAGAGTCCTCCGACTACGAATGGATTTATGAATTCTCGACTTTTAGTATTGAGATACCACTTCCCTCGCTTTATCGGTCGGACTATATCTTGGTTGCAGAGTTGCTTGATCGTATAGTTCGGAGCGAATTTATCTAGGATTTTTTGTAAATACACCACATCTATATATGGCTTTCTGTAAAGGTCGAGCTTTTCCCGGACGAGAGCGATGATATTTTTGGTTTCCATATAATATGTAGTTGATAAAGCACATATATAATATCTTTTACTACTACAAATACAAATCAAAACCTACTCTATCACGAGCCTCCCAGCGAATGCCTCTTCGAGGAGGCTCTGCTTGAGAGTCTCGAGGTCTCGGATCTGTGCCTCATACTGGATCTTTAGCTCCGAAGTTTCGGCGAATACTCGGTCGAGGTGAGCGACGATCTCTTGCTGACGAGGGAGATGTGGGAGAGGAATTTGGAGAGTCTCCAAATCAGATTTCGTTATAGAGGCAAAAGTGCTTCACTTTCAGAGTTTCGAAATCTCGGTTTCATACTTTTTGAAATAATATCGAAAATATCAAAGTTCTAATAATTCTAACTTTGGTCGGATTCCAGCTAGTCAACGACCGATACAACTTGTTTCATTACATAGATTCGTCGGTCATACTGGAGCACGGACTGAAATAAGCACGTCTCACTTTTCGACGATTTTAATCGGCTCACTGCACCAGACTTGTGGATTTGGAAATACATTTCAGAATTCTTTCTTTCACTGATAAAACGGTAATCATTTTCATTCTGAGTTATAAGTATTAGATGTTGGAGATTGTCACATTATAAGTTTTGCAATTTCGGAGAGTTTTTCCACCTTGTGTTCCCTTCTCTTAAAACTCTCTTCGAGAACACTTTTCCTCATATTCTCCATATCCACGATATTTGCTCGGAGGAGAGATATCTGCTCATCGATGTTCGCGAAAGCGGAGTCGAGGCGAGCAACGATACGAGATTGGGTGGAGAGGGGTGGGAGGGGGATTTCGATAGATCGAAGCCTTTCCTGATTCAACTTTTTTACTGTTGCACCAGAAATATAAGGAGACAGATCGGAATGGTTCAAGAAATGAATAATCCAATTCTTCTCCACTTGATTTGCATCTAAACGCAACACATGAGCATGATTATTTACCCACGTTTTTCCGCTAATCTTAAAGGCTGTATTTTCTCATTTTCACCATTTTGCTCAATCTTCTCACACCAAAACCAAATCCTCATCAAAAATATATTGGTCTACATAGTCCTGAATTCAGGTAGCTCAATAATAAGGATAAGGTCATGCTATCCTATCACTGGCAGTGACAGGCCTTCTTAATCTATCAAGAATTTCGCAGATTTCAGAGAGTTTTTTTGAGGGGTGCATTTAAAATAACTGACTATTAATATTTGTAATAGAATGGATGATTAGTTTTGGTTTCTCATAGAGAGTTACTCGACTTATCTCAGTAGATAGTTCAAGATTTTCATCGGATAAATAATGAGTAAAATCCGTTATTGTCATTTTCGGATCAGGATAGCAGACTAAGTACTTATCCATAAATAATATTGAATCCCCATATAAAATGAGTAGAATACGCCAGTGTTCTACTCATTTTACTTATGCCAAAAATTCAATCATGGGAAGTGTCTGATGCTCTTT
>JANOQA010000054.1:0-1864 GCA_031422145.1 bacterium
CGAGCATTTTTGGTAAAAGTCTCTAGGAGAGTCGGTCGAAAGAGAGACTCCGGGTAGAGATCAAAAAGTTCGGGAGTGGCTCTATTTTTTATTTGTAAGATGAGTTTTCGAGAGAGATCGATCTTTGGGAGAGTATTCCCCTGGATCATATCTCGGATAGTGAGAGAAGTATTGTGGTGTACGACGACGACCTCCCGCACTGGAAAAAACTCGCTCAGATCTATCAGATTTGATTCATTAGATGGAGAAAGGTCATTGATAAATCCAGCCGGCTCTATGACAGGTGGGGTTTCGAGCATAAAATCATGCGAAGCCTCAGGAGTAGGGGTGCTCTCATGTCCCGTAGAGTGAGGATGGTCAGTATGAGATGCGTGATCGGACGAATGAGCGGACATTTTCGACTCTTGCTTGGTGAAGTGATTTTTTTTGAGTATACTCGGCTCATCACTTAATTCAATCCATGACTGCTTTTGTTTGTCCTCATTGCGGAGGAAGTATAGATTCTGCGGCTCTCGAAGAGCATGAAATCACCGAGCGACTTCGTCTGCGTCAGGGCGAGATCGAGAAAAAGGCCAAAGACGACGCCGACCAACGAGCCGCCAAATATGTCAAAGAACAGCTCGAGATCACCAAGCGTCAATCTGATGATATGGCTGCCAAGCAAATGATCGAGCTCAATGCTCTACGTCAGAGAGATGAAGAGGCTCGTAAAAAAGAAATGGAGTTTTTAAAACGTGAGCAAGAAATGAAAGATCGTGAAGCTCGCTCCGAGATCGAAAAACAAAAATCTCTGATGGAGCTAGAAAAACGTATCAAGGCAGAAGCCCTCCTCGAAGCTCAAAGATCCCAAGCTCTTTCGCTCGAAAGAGAGAGATTTGACCATGAAAAACAGCTCGATAGCATGAAAAAACAGCTCGAGATGACTCAAAAAGCTATGGAAGACGCCAACCGAAAAGCCAACCAAGGCTCTATGCAGATCCAGGGGGAGATCCAGGAAGATGCTCTACGTACACTCCTTGTGCAAAATTTTCCGATAGATATCGTATCCGATGTAGAAAAGGGGATCAAAGGAGCCGATATTATCCAAGAAGTACGAAGCGAATTTGGACAGTCAGCCGGTATCATTGCTTGGGAATCTAAAAATACGAAAGAATGGAGTGATAAATGGGTCGATAAACTCAAAGAAGATCGTCTGCGAGTCGGGGCGGATATCTCCATCCTCGTGACCGCTGTCCTGCCCAAAGAAGTAGATAAATTTGGCCTCTATAAAGGAGTCTGGGTCGTCGACTGGGCGTATGTCCTCCCGATAGCTCTGATGCTAAGATCTCAGATACTCTCCCTCTCGGAGCTCCGAGGATCACTCGTATCAAAAGATGAAAAGATCGAAGTCCTCTATCACTATCTGACGTCCCCGAAATTTAAGGATAAAGTAGAAAATATCATCGATGCATTCCGTCAGATGAAAGATCAAGTCGACGAAGAGCGACGAGCCTTTGAGAAAAGGTGGAAGACTCGAGATATGCTCCTCGAGCAAGTCATCAAAAACACTTCTGGTCTTTACGGAGATCTCGGCGGTATAGTCGGAACCAAGCTTGCGAAGGTCGACTATCTCGAGCTCGGGAGTGGGGAAATATAAATATGAAATGGGAGATAATGAAGAAATTTCTATTTAATTCTGATTTTTTCTTGGATTATACATAAAGACTCTGTATAACTCATCCTAAATAATTTATCTGATACTGAGATATGATACTACAAAATCCGGTACGATTCATGGACTTTTGTGCTGGTATAGGAGCGGGTCGAATTGGATTGGAAAAAAATGGTCTGAGCTGTGTTGGATTTTCTGAGATAGACACGAACG
>JANOQA010000055.1:0-7927 GCA_031422145.1 bacterium
ATGTACAACGGCATGCTCCTCGGAGGGGGAAAGACCTATTCTATCGAGAGTATCCTGCAGAAAAACCTCAAGATAGCGAGTGAGTTTTCGGGATCGAGTTTTATCCAGGCAAAACATACGAATAATTTCTTTGAAATGGGACTCAAAGATCTCGATCTTCCGTCTATGGCTCATCTCGGAGTTGTAGTATCCAGTCTCCCCGCTCCTATCCTCAATCTCCAAGGAAAAGATACTCCTCGAGGAGCTCCAAAACAGTCCGATAACGATCGATCTTTTGAAGAAATGACGACCAATCTCTTTAAAGACCAAGGACTCGAAAAGAAATCTCAAAATCGTCTCAGCTCGATCTATGATCCCAATCGTTCACTTGGTACTTCTCTCCTTTCCGGGCTCACAACTGATTATACTTCAGAAAAACTTCAGTCTCAAAGACAATTTGGCTCCAACTATAAAGCGATCAAACTCGCCGCTATAAAGACCGAGTACGCGGATGGATTTGGATCAGATCTCATAGAATTTGAGGCATTCATGAAGACTTTTGTAGAACACCTCGGCAATATCTCATCCCTCGTAGGAAAATTCCATGAAATACCTCAAAAATAAGTCGCTCTCGGTTTTGAAATATCTCACCTTTTTGGTGGGGGTATCTTTCTCTGTATCATCTACTTTTGCGTGTACGATCGAGAGTGGAATGCCGGCAGATCTCAAAACCTACCTTTCAGACCTCGAGGCCGCCCAAGGAAAAATAGCGAGTGAGGCTGGAAGAGGGTCATGTAGTACTACTGGAAAAACCTCAGGAGTTCGTGTAAGTGAAAATATATCTCTCGCTGCGGGAGAAATACGTGGATCTATAAATCGTGCTCTCACTCAAGATAGCTTTGGAGCGGTGACCGAGACATTTCGACGTATCGGAGGAGGCGAGCTCCCTCGAGCAGTACGAGATCAGCTCAATACACTCCTACGAACCCAAGAAAGTATCGGTCGATCCATCGAACTCGTCTACGGACAATGTGCGAGTGGACGAGCTGTCAATCCTCGAGAGATACTCGGCAATCTCGCTCAAGATGGGGCTTCTGAAAATGCGACTCTCGGGGATACGACGAGTGAGCTCATGACTCGTCATGTAGCTCTAACCGTAGCCTACCGAGAGGCGGTGAATGCGACTCCATTTTCAGAAAATTCACTCAAATATGTCCCAGAGAAGCTTCGGGCCTCGCTGACTCAAAACTATGGTCTTTCTGCTATCGAAAGTTGTACAAAAAAATGAGATGCCTGGAAACAAGTCGTAGAAAAGATCCAGAAATATAGTACTGGAGTGAACTCTATCGCAGAGAGTGTCGAGGATATGAAATCAGCCGACTCAAAAACAGAAAGCGAAAAAGAAGTAGCCTCACGAAAAGAGGGTGAGGAACTCGCTACCAAAATGGAAAAGAAAGGATTTCTCTGAAAGATATCGAGTATCAACCTCCGATCGAGTGAAAACGGAAATACTTCTGAATCTCAAAATGGACTCGCGGGCTTTGCCGAGTGAGTAGGACTCCGAGTAGCCGGAGCCTTTGAAGAAATAAAAAAAAGCTTTGATCCACTCGAAGAAGATCTAAAAAAGTCTGAAACTACCGATGAATGGATCACGAAATATAAAAATATACAGACCTTGCAGAGTAACCTCGCCCTCGAGATACTCTCTGACTATCGAGGGCTCATGGATCAGATCGGGGACGAACAGGTGAGTAAAGATATCTACGAAGGAAAATTTGCTCGAATATATATCGAGCTCGAGCGAGGTACTCGACTCCTCGATGCTGATCGAGAGATCGCCCAAGAAACCTGTAAACAACAGACTACTAATGAAACTGGCTCCGCCTGTGATCAGCCAAAGAGTAATTATTAGAATACTCCAAATACTCTAGTCCTACTCATCATACGCTCGCTGCGTATCGACATCATAAAATTTCTGAAATTTCTTTTCAAATTTGAGATCCACCTGTCCGACGGGTCCGTTACGATTTTTCCGGATAAAGATATTAGTAATTCCTTTATTTTCTGTAAATTCATCATAGTAATCCTCTCGATAGAGCATCATAACAACGTCCGCGTCCTGCTCGATCGATCCTGACTCACGAAGGTCGGAGAGGATAGGTTCTTTCGTCGTACGGGACTCTACGGCACGAGAGAGCTGAGAAAGGGCAATGATCGGTACTTGGAGCTCTCGGGCGAGACCCTTGATCCCTCGAGATATATCTGATATTTCTTGGACTCGATTCATCGGATTTCCAGCACTCATGAGCTGGAGGTAGTCGATGACGATGAGATCTACTCCGGACTCCATCTTGAGCCGACGAGCCTTGGATTTGATCTCGAGGAGGTTTCCCATAGGAGAGTCATCTATATAGATATTGGCTCGAGAAAGTCGCTCGAGAGCGTCTCCCATACGAGAAAACTCTTCATCTTCGAGAAGTCCTTTTTGGAGTTTCCAGCTATCGATCCCCATCGTAGCACAGATTAGTCGGTCAGTGAGCTGTTCTTTACTCATCTCGAGGGAAAATATAGCTACGTTTTTTCCAGTCTCAGCGATATTCTGAGCCATATTGAGGGTGATCGCGGTCTTTCCCATAGAAGGACGAGCAGCTACTATGACCATATCTCCTCGTTTAAATCCTCCGATTTTATTATCAAGACCCGTAAATCCACACGGTACCACTCCGATCATAGCATGAGCTGGATTTGCGTGTATTTCAGCAAATTCTTCGTACCGAAGATTGATGATATCTTTGATATGGACGAGTTTGTTTTGGATAAATGTCTGAGTCACTCGAAAGAGGGCCTGTTCACTGAGTTCGAGGAGCTTATTTACTTCGGATTCTTCGTCGTATCCGAGGAGGAGGATATCATTTCCTGCCTTGATGAGCTTTCTGAGTACCGCTTTATGTTTGACGATCTGAGCGTATTGGTAGACATTTGAGCTCGTAAATATGGAGTTGGTCAATGTGATCAAATATGCATTTCCTCCGATCTCTTCGATCTTTTTCCGGTCATCGAGGAGTTCTCGTATCGTCAAAAGGTCGATCGGTCGATTTCTCGAAAAGAGATCGATCATTGCCTCATAAATAACTGCGTGTTTCGTATCATAAAAGTCCTCCGGGAGGATCAGAGAAGTGATCTGAATAATAGCGTCTTTATCGAGAAGAATAGATCCGAGGACACCCTGCTCTGCTTCGATCGAATGCGGGGGGATTTTTGTGATCATAGGGACTACTCTTTAGAGGGGGGTGGGACAAATTTTCCAGCAAGTTCGAGCTCGAGCTCTACTTTTTCTTTCATTTCTCGAATACGCGGATTGTAGGGATCGATGGTTTTGAGTTTTTCAAATACCTCGAGGGCTTCGGTTTTCCGATCGAGACTCACGAGACTCGCCGAGAGTATAGAGAGAATATCTACATTTTTAGGAGAAGATCGTAGAAATACCTTGGCATACTCGATCGCTTCCTCATGTCGAGAGAGCTCATGAGCAATGTGTGCGAGCATCTCACTCGCCTCTACCTGAGAAGTAGTTTTAAGATCAAAAAGTTTTTTGTAGATCTCATAGGCTATCTCAAATTTTCCTTGGATAGAGAGAGCAAATCCGAGTTTCATGTAGATCTCACTGTCCATATCATGAACGAGGATGAGATCTTTATATATAAATTCTGCCTTGCGGTAGTCGTTGTCCCTCTCGTAGAGAGAGGCAAGGAGACAGTTGAGATCTTTATGCCATTTATCGAGAGCCAGTCACTCGATGATCTTGGTACGAGCCTCGGTAAATTCACCCCTCGCCATCTTGGTACGAATATGCTTGATGAGCTCCGAGAGGATTATTTGTTTTTCTGGAGAGAGCACAGCTCCTTCTTCTACTGCTGGTTCTACCGTATCAGATACTGGGACTGAAGCATCCAAGGAAGTGAGGAGGGTAGTTTTCTTTGGATTAGCGACAGAAAGAGGTATTTCTTTTGATATCTTTCGACCTTCTGGAAATAATTTTTTATATAAATTTTTGATAGAGACGGTTCCCTCGAGAAAAAAATATATAATAACAAAAGCTAGATTTCAGAGAAAGAAATACAACTCCGCTCGAAAATATGTGAGTGAGACAAGAAAATCCATAGGCCAGAATTATAGAGAGGAAATCTAAAAATTCAAACGAGAGTATTTTATAAAAACGTGAGTTTTTGACAAGATATATATCTTATACTAATATATAGACATGAACACTACTGGTCTCGTCTGATATATCGCGATTCTTATGGTCCTCGGAGCTTCTCTTGGTGGATGAAATTTTGATAGTACTCATGCTTCTAATCGAGCAGATGCATTTTCTGCAAGAGACCGCTCCTATATGCAATCGAGTGTCACAACCGGAAGTATCTCTGAGACTCGAGGAAGATATATGCGAATCATGATAGACGGTCAATCCTACCAAGGTACGATACATCCCGAGAACTAGACGTAGATGTACTATGCCTATATATGATTTATCTCGATCTCTCGAGCTATTTTTTGGACGATAGCCTTATCGGAGTAATACTCCGATCCAGTATTTCGTACGATACTCGTCTCAGCTCATTTTCCAGCGAGGAGCACGATATCCCCCTCCTCCATCATGAGTAAAGCGGTACGTATAGCATCTTCTCGATGAAATATGATCCAAAAATCTTCTCCTTCTTTTCGTTTAATACCTCGCGATACTTCGTTCATGATACGAAATTGATCTTCGGTATAGTTGTCATCCTCGGTGAGAATGATGCTATCAGAGAGTTCGTGTACTACGGCTCCCATTTTGGGTCTTTTTTCACGATCACGATCTCCGGTGGCTCAAAATACAGTAATGATCTTTTTTCGACCAGGGAGATCTCGAAGAGTGAGAAGTACTTGTCGTAGGGATTCTTCGGTATGAGCATAATCCACATAAATGATCCCGGGAAGGTTAGTAGAAATACGCTCGAGACGACCCGCGAGTCATGACATAGACTCGAGAGTTTTCTGGATCGTCTGAGTATCTACCTTTTGTGAGACAAGTACTCCGATAGCGGCGAGCATATTCATGACATTGAATCCTCCTCGAAATGAGCTCGATACTGAAAAAGTGTGTGCCGGCATCTTTACATGAAAATCCGTACCCTTGAGACTCGGGGTGATATCGAGAGCTCGTATCTGAGCATTCGGGAGAGCTCCAAAAGTATAGAGAGTATCGACGGTTGCCTCGAGAAAAGGAGCACTCCAAGGATCATCTATATTTACTACGGAAACCTTTTTTATACCCTTTTTCCGTCGACCATAGGAGAGATTTTTAAAAAGTCGGAGTTTGATATCTCTGTATTCCTCCATGGTCCCATGAAGATCGAGGTGATCTTGGGAGAGATTGGTAAATACTGCCACATCATAATCAATACCATATATTCTATTATAAAATAGTGCATGGCTTGAGGTTTCTATGACGATATACTCGGCTCCTGCCTTCTTGGCTGATACGAGAAATTTACCCAGTACAAATGGATCTGGACTCGTCATCTTGGTTTCATTTGGGGACCAATGTCCATCGAGGAGGGTCGTCACGGTAGAAAAAAGAGCTACTTTTTTACCGTCCATCTCGAGTCCCCGAGCAATAAAATTTGCGGTGGTAGATTTTCATTTGGTACCCGTGACTCCGATGACTACCATATCTCTCGTCGGATCTCCATAAAAAAGGTGTGCTATCACCCCTCGAGCATAGTGATAACCGACACGGATGGGGCTTGCCAGTCATATCCAAGATCGAAGAAGTGAGAGCATGATGCGAAAATTGCAAAGATTGCGTTGATTTTAGCTAAATGATGGTAAAATCCAACTTAACTATCTTTAAAAGAAGAAATCATCTCCTCATCAACCCCCTATGAAGCTCTCGATCCAAACCGGAAAAGAAAATACACTCCTCCGATCTCGTGCCACTGAGATCTCTTCTGCGGAGCTTCGTGACATACTCCCCACAGGAAAAGCTATGATGAAATGGCTCGGAGCCAAAGATAATGGAGCCGGTCTTGCTGCTCCTCAAGTTGGTCTTTCTAAACGAATGATTGTCGTAAATCTCTACGAAGAGGAAGACGGCGAGCTCCATACGATCCAATCCATCCTCATGATCAATCCAGTGATCCGAGAGTTTTCTACCGAAGTAGAACTCGATGAAGAGGGATGTTTTAGCTGTCCAGACGAATACGGACGAGTCTCTCGTCCTCGAGATATCCTCGTAGAGTATCGAGACGTGCGTTATACGCTCAAGAAACTTCGTCTCAGTGGATTTTCAGCACGAGTCGTCCAACATGAGATCGATCATCTCGATGGGATACTTTTCACGGATAAGGTGATCGGAGAAATGATATTTGAAAAGGAAGTGTAGACTAGCTCAGTTTTTCCTGAGTTTTTCTCCATTCATCGTAGAGTCGCATATCTACATTGGCGAGGCTCGATGGAGTCTCCAGGATCGTCTTTCGGAGATCGGTCATCGTGATCTCTACTTTCGGAGATTTTTTAGGAGGTTTCAGAGCTTCTTTGGTATCTTTTTTATCATCAGATTGCTTCATGCCAGATAGACTCATCGCTGACTCTAGGATACTGCGGCTCACATCACGAGATACTTCGTCACAGATCGCCTCTATATCTGCACTCACAAATCCTTCTGTCGCCTCAGAAAGAGCTGTGTAGTCGAGTTTTGCATGGGGTCTTCCCTCTTTTTCAATATGAATACGGAATAACGCCTCCCGTGCTGCAGCATCTGGTGGTCCGATATAGAACTTTTTATCCAGTCGACCTGATCGCAGGAGAGCTGAATCCAAATGATCTGGACGATTGGTCGCAGCTATCAAGATAAGATTTGGAGCTTCGGAGAGGTCATTAATCTCCTGGAGAAACTGAGAGACTTCTTCTGCTTTATTGGCATCTATTTGACCCGTCCGAGCTGATACGAGTGAGTCGATCTCATCAAGAAAGAGTATGACTGGCTCTTTCTCCGAGGCAGCTTTAGCAGCAGTAAAGAAATCTCGAATATTTTTACTCGTCTGATGGAGGTAGCTTGATCCAAATTCTCCTACGGATTTTGAGATAAATCCAGCTCCGAGCTCTTCGGTGAGTTTTTTGGTAATGTAGGTCTTTCCCGTTCCTGGTGGCCCATAAAAGAGGAGTCCTGTTGGGATAGAAATCTTAAATTTTTCATAGTGCGAATAGAGCGACAGGAGAGAAGCTTGATGCTCAGAACTCATATCATTTCCTGTATAGGTACCTGTTCGAATTGCCTCGATCAAGAATTTAAATCGAAGTGGTTCGATGAAGCTTTCTCGAAGCTCTCGTTTGAGGTCGTCCATTCCGGCTATCGCCTCAAATCCAAATGGTTTTCATTCTTTTCTGGCAAAATGTTGTACCTGCACCGTGAGAGTTTCGCCTTTTGGATCACCAGTTTTATTACTTGTATCGGGGGTTGGAGATGACGGGGACTGAGCCCCTGATGGAACGGCAGTATTTCCAGCACTCAGAGCCTCTGGAGTAGCAAATGTAGCATTCATAGCTTCGAGCTGACGAGCCGCTTCGGTGAGGTTTTTTTCGTGATTTTGAAGCTCTTGAATGAAGGTATCTTTTTCCTGAGGAGGAAGAGCTGCATCAATATACTGTGCGAAGGCTCCGTCTTTGAGAGAAGCGGTGAAGAATTGATCGAAGGAAGAAGGATGATTCATAAATTTAAATAGAGATACTAGATTGTAAGTTGAAATTTTTGAATCAGCATTTCTAATCTTTGTTTCTGAAGAAGGAGTGCTGACTGACTTTCTGGGTTTGCTTGTAAGATCGTTATTCTTTCTTTTTGTTTCTCTAAGTTTTTTTGTATATCCGCTTGAGTATGAATAAGGAGATGTGTGATCTCCTGTATATT
>JANOQA010000056.1:0-11379 GCA_031422145.1 bacterium
TAACTTTTGATATAAGCATCGTTTTTCTATCCCATTTATTTCAGTAACTAAATCGATATTTCTCTTTTTCTATTACTGTGATGAGAAATGAGGCGATATTCTTATTCAGAAGAAATTTTGGATATAAAACATTTATATCATCCGATGCCCAGAATGGTTTTTCTTGATAAAAGGCATTCCCAATTGATCCATTATAAGAAACGGTTATCACATTTTCTGAATGGAGGTATTCATCATTTGAGATATATTCTGTAACCCCATTGTTGTTATCAGTTGCTCAGATAAAAGGAATAATACCATCATACATATCTGATTTAGTAAGGCGTTTTCATTTTTGAATATCAAAGATGTCTTGGTAGCGAAACCACTTCCATTTACTTGTTTCCATGACTGCCAGATTGGATTAAGAACGCAGAATAATCTTGCATTTTTTTGATAAAGTCAGAATCCTGAATATTACTATAATCCGTCTCCATATACGCCTCAGCACACCACTCATCCTCAGCTCATACAACAGCCTTCACTGAGAGTCCTGATATCTCATCAGAGTTGTGATACGCATCTACCCATACTTTTTTGATTGCTTTCCACTTATTGCGGACATCAACTCGGCCCTTATGTTTGCGTTTCTCAAATCCATCATCCTTACAGTATCCGAACCAGGTCTTCTTACCATCATGTTTCTCTCCTGCTCGGAAGACCATCACGGAGGTGACGACCGTCGCTGCAGGATTAAAGAGTTCATCCGGCATAGAGAGGACGGCAAGAAGCCGATGCTTAGCGAGAACTCGTTTCTTGGTTGCTATGAGATCTTTTTCGTTCTTGATACCGACACTCATCTGTACGATAGCGACGATGATCCCCTTCTGAGGAGCGACGATCTCGAGTGCTGACTCGATGAAGTGGAGTTGTCCTGCAGAGCCGACATCGTACGGAGGATTAAGAAATGCGACCGTCGGCTTGTGGTCGTCACGGATCATCGTCTCCATAGGGAAACAGTCACCACAATATATATTGGACTTACCATCTCCTCGCATCATCATATTAGAACACGCATAAGTGAACATGCTCGGTCGGAGCTCAATACCAATGAGCTGATTTTTACAAATCGAGAGTTTTTTGTCTTCATCATTACCCGCATCCTTGAGCATACGCTTCATAGCAGCAATGAGGAATCCTCCTGTTCCACAGCATGGATCATAGATAATGGAGTCACAGTCGACACTGGCGAGATCACAGAATAGATCCGTCACATGGGCAGGTGTGAGTACAAGCCCTTGCCCACCCTCTCCTCCAGCATATCGGATGAACTCCGTATAAAATCTCCCGAGTACATCGAGTCCAGAGGATTCCATCTTAATGAGAGGATATACATTCGTATCGAGGTATCGGATCATCTCTTTGACTACTTCAACTGTTTTTTTATATTCTTTTTGCTTTACATTCTTTATTTCATTTTGATTAAAGAGTGGTTCGTTGAGAATCTTACTATATTCTCATAACATCGCCTCTCGACTACGGACTTCATTCGCCTTGAGGGCACTCCCGATAGCAGATATCATGGCTTTTGCGATATCAGGAGAGTCTGTATAGGTACCATAGCTGATACGGAACGCATTGTCTGTGAGAGCCAGGAGGATCGCTGATACGATCGTACATCTCGTCGTCTCAGAGATCGAATAGGCATGATATTCATCATTGAGATCGATTGCTTTCTTGATGATGTCGACATTCTTCAGATTCTCAGAGAATTGCTCATTGGCAAAAGTCCTGAGATAGTTATTAATCGAGAGGAGCTCAGTATCTGGGAGTATTTCCGCATTTTTCGCTCACTTTTTCCAGTGAAAGTTGCTCACAACGAGCTCATTCTGAGTCTCACCACTCACAGCAATTGCTATCACATCACATTCTTTTGCAAATCTCTCAGCATAGTGGAGGACTCACTCAACAGCGTATTTAGCAGTATCTCATTTCCCATCTTTTGCAGTATGATCCTTGGGACTCGCCTTACACTCTATAACGATGATATAGTCCATATTCCCCTGAGGGAAATATATGAGGAACTCAGGTTTTCCAACTCATTTTCCTCATTTTGAGGCTCATTCGAGCATAGTCATGAATCGCTTATTCATCGATTTTTGTTCTTCCCACTTGATAACGGAGAAAAGGGGGTCCGCCTTAAAGTGATCTCGGACTATATTTTCCGTATTGCGTTCGTTTGCCATGATGTTTTTAACAAGAATAGCCTTATGGTATGAACGAGCTCTTGAATTGCAAAATCTAAGGTATTGATTTTTAGTATTTTTATATGTACATATTTGTACATATATTATCTCAGAGGTATATCTATCTCTCCACCTTCATCTTCCACCCTGTAGTCTGCCCAAATACTTCTGGCGTATAAAACTCAAATGCACGAGTCGGTGGTACGAGATACTCACCCGGGTGAGTCATACGTACGGTATAGGTACCGACGTACTCACCGGGAGTGAGACGTTCGATCGAGGCAAAGTATCGATCATCTCGGTATTCTTCTCGTTCAAAGAAGGTATGTTTTTTCACTCGTCCAGACTCAGTCGCAAGGTTCGTATTGACGGCTTCTGCTCCACTTGGAAAATAGGACTCAAACGCTACTTTATCTCGAGTCTCTGAGAGGATGAGACGATACTCATAGGTGACGAGTTGTCCTACCTGAGTAGACTCGATCGGAGTGAGGTACTCTCGGATTTCTTTTGGATATCTCAGAGTATCAAATGGTTTCTTTCCATTTATATATTCTTCAAATTCTATGTCTTTCTCAGACTGTATCTTTTGATATTCGAGCAGATCATACGGTCGTACTTCGACAAATATTCCTTGATCTCGGGCGATCGCCTCATCTGCTGGGACAGGATATCCGAGAGCCAGTGTATAGTAGATCTTTCCTTTTCCTTTGACTCCGATATTGAGCGTCGAAGTATCGGGAAGAGATTTGAGATCTATTTCCTGAGTGACTCCAGAAAGGTAGGCAGCCTTGCTAAATGTCTGATCTGGTCGAGCTTCGCCATTGAGCGAGGTAGTCACGACGAAGTCACTCGTCGAAACTCCAGCACGAGCCACGTCCGTAAATGCTCGAAGTACCGCCACCGTCTCGATCGTCGATCCATATGATCCATCTCACTTTTTCATGGAGGCGAGAAACCGCATCATATTATCCTGGATCGGAGATGGGAGTACTTCACCTGGAAGATTGAGTCTATTTACGACGGAGATCAATCCTGCGGTATACTCCGTACGAGAGTAACCAGCATCCAGCGAGAGATAGGCTCCTCGTGGATCGTATACGAGAGACTCTGCGACGATCTTTTTGACGAGATCAGTAGCTTTCGATCGAATATTTGCCTTATCAGCGTCACTTATTTGAGTATTATCGAGGAGTCCTTGGTAGATATCGAGAGTACTCACTCTCTCAGAGGTACTAAAATTTTCTCACTCGATCAGTTTCCACATCTTATATCAATCAATATCGGTCTTTTTTGCGTGAACAAAAGCACGTACTATCTGGAGCTTATCCGAGCGTGTGATATCACATTCTTTCGGATATTTAATAATACAGCCTTCGTACGTACCTGTGTAAAATCGAGTTTTGAGATAGCTCGTCATACGAGAGAGAAATGCCTCATCTATCGAAACTCCAGTTCGGATAATCTCGGGGATCTGACGTACTACGTAGCTCGTCATCCGAAGATCAGTACCACTACTATCTGACCAGTATCCGAGACCTCCACTTGTACGCTCATGCGTCATGAGTGAAGTAAAGTAAGATTCTAGGGCATTTCGGAGGGATTTCTTTTTGAGAGTGTAGGTAGTCGGATCGTAGTAGTCGAGCACTGGCGTATCTATATCATAGGAACGTCCGAGAGCCTCGGAGAGATTTTTGGTGAGAGCAATCGGGAGAATAGCTGAGGTCTTTTGCTCGATACATCCATACGGATATCGCATGAGATGTTCGAGTCCATCGAGAGCGTTCCCAAAGAGACTCATCGAGTAGTGGATGGAGAGTTTTGCTCGATCTTTTGGTATATCCCCGAGCAATAGTCGCTCATCAAATGATTCATTACTGGTAGATCCAATAGTCGCGGTAGATTCCCAGGTCTCACCACGTACGACTGGTAGAGTTTTTTCTACGGTATCTTCCTCCTTGGTAGTGAGGGATTTCGCAGAGAAGACGATCGTTGCATACTCAAGAGTAGATGCTGAAGCGAGTGGATTGGCTCGTATCTCAAACTCGAGAGATCGAGACTCTCCGTCTTTAAGAGTGATCTTTTTGAGAGCTCCTCCGCTAAATCCAGACCCAGAGAGAGTCACCTCCATCTCGCTCTCCTTTCCAGTACGGTTAAATACTACGGGGAGGAGTGAGAGAGTATCTCCCGTACGAAGGATTCGAGGGAGATTTTCCTGGATCATGACTTTTTTCTGCGTCGTGATCTGAGTATTTCCGATACCGATCTGAGTAGTCTTGGTCGAGACGATCGACTCGATCTCCCAAGTAGTGAGATTGTCTGGGAGGACTCCTGTATCGATCTTTGCTTTCCCCTGAGCGTCGGTCGTGAAATTCGCTCGATAGAATGCAGTGTCTTTAAAGTTTCCTCGTTTCTTTTTACTATCTCCTCCTTTGTTTCCTTCTCCGGCTCCTCCTTTTTCTCCGTTATTTACATTTTTGATCTCGAGTTTTTCGACGAGATTGACGAGTGAGCTATAGAGCACTGTCCCGAGATATCGTTTCATATCGTAGAAAAATGCGAACGGATTTTTTACCGGGTTTCCGAGTAAGGCTAGGACGGATTGATCCACTACGGTGAGACTCCCATCAGCTCCAGATACGGGAGTTCCGTTCGCATCTTTGACCTCTATATTGACACTGAGTCCTTCTCCCGGAAGGTAGCTAACCTTATCGGTCTTTACAGATACCGAGAGCTTTTTAGTATCGGGGAGGACTTTGAGACTCGCAAGAGCTCTCTTGTAGACCGGGAGGTCTCCATTTTTCCCGATGAGAAATACTCGTACGTAGAGATTTGGTATGTGCTCGGCTTTGATCGGTATTTCTATTTTTTCCGCAAAAGAGGTGATATCTCGTACATATGACTCAAATATCACATCATCTTTTTCTATGAGGACGAGCATCTTTCCCGTATTTACCGGAGACTCGAGGGTGAGTACTGCGGTCTGACCTGGAGCGAGGAGGTGGTTTTCTGGGGTGAGTCGAGCGATCGAGTTATTCCCATCGTTCCAATTTACATAATTTTCTGTTTCTACGTATACCGTAGTCTCAGCAGAAGTTGTTTTTCCATTCTTTCCGGTATAGAGAGCTCGTACGAGATATACTCCCCCAGATTTTGGAGCCATATCGAGAGACCATTTCCCATCTTTACTACTTCTAATAGACTCGGTCTTTTCGAGAGTATCTACTCGCTCCGTCTCCGAGTAAAATGTACCATCTACTCCTTGTTTCTTCACTTCTTTCCACTCTGATTTATAGAGCTCTACGGTAGCTTTCGTATCCGACTTTGCCGTACTATCTACTGCGAGAATGACTCATTCGATACGGATCGGATCTTTCTTTGCCACATAGTAGGGAGTACGGACACCGATATATCCATCTGTCACGTGTACTATATTTGTACTCGTATTTCGTACGGTTCGCCCGGTATTTGGATCGGTCACTTCTGCTTCAAACGTGACGAGTCGCTCTTTGGGAGATTCTCCAGATGGCACACTACTATCTACACTGGTCTCAAAGGTTGCTTCTCCATTACCATCGAGGCGAGAAACCTTTTCTCCGAGAAACTGATCTCTCGAAGTACAAATCCCCCAGTATCGACATTCAAAGAATCCGCTATCCGTAGTAAATTGATATCCAGAGTATTCTTTGGGATCGAAATAGTAATCCTGCGATCGAAGGGTCCATCTCACGGGAGCATTCGATACTCGTCCTCCAAAATAATACTCTGCGGTAGCTTTGGCGACTCGTGTATCTCCGAGATAGGCCATACGATCTCCGGAAGTCACCGATACTTTAAAAGTAGGTTTTACATACTGTTCTACAAAAAAGTTTGCATCATTTATAGCATAAGATCCACCATCTTTCATATCGACTTGAGCATACGTGAGTATCTCAAACGAGTATCGCCCGGTCTTCATCTCTTTCGGAAGAGTAAATTTTCCATTGATCGTAGAGTTTCCATCTGGAGTAAGTACGAGCTCACTGAGAGCTTCTCCACTTTCTGCGATGACTCGAACTTTTACTTTTTTTGCACTCGAAAGAATGTATCCTTTTGGCGAAAAGTTGCGAAGGATTCCCTTGAATTGGATGTCATCCCCCGTACGATAGATCGGTCGATCGGTCGAAAGATAGATAAAATTTGTATCCTGACTTTCTACTCCTCCGACTACTCCGTGATCGTAGTTGGAGGTTTCATCTATACTTCGAGTAATAATACCAAAGTAGGTATCGTTTCTTGCGATCAAAAACTCTGGGGCTATTCCTTCGGTCGTGTAGATTTTTTTGGCCGCATTCCAGGTGATCTTCATCGGAGATCCGACTGACTGAAACTGCTCAAAGGTGAGATTATTTGGGATATCTTTTCCATCATACGAAGTCGCAAAAAGTACTCCATTTTTCGATCCTTGCTCGAGAGCGAGGGAGAGATTGGATCGGATATAGAGGGTTCGGAACTCTCGTGAGCGATCCATATATCCAGTATCTCCCAGATTAAATCGCTCTTCAGGACTTCCTCGCACGAGGACAAATGGACTTGTAGGTGTTTTCCCGAGAAACTCAGTGAGATCGAGACCCTGCGATGATATATCCCAAAAGGTATTTTTCATCGGGACTTTCCGACTGGTTTCTGAAAGACAGCTCGGAGTATATGACGGAGTCCAAGTATTTGCGGTATATCTGCGATATTCTAGAAAATCCATCTCACATACCGATACATACATATCTGAGAGATTGACCGACTGGAGACCTATTACAAATGGCACATTTGACGGAATAACCTGGGTATCTTTAGAAGCCGAGGTATACGCAAATCGATCCTTTAGTGAAACATCTCCCGTACGAAGTCATGTCAGAGCTGAGCGAGGTGATATGATAGATCCATATATATCCTGTATACTCGGGTCAATGGAGAGAGTATACGTGGTATTCGGAGCCAGTCGTATATCTGCGTAGTGAGTGGTCATATCTTTCTCCGGAGTACACTCTGGGAACTGATATGGTTGGTAGGTACTCAGATACTGGATTTTTCATTTTTGAGCCCCCTGAAATACAAGTCCCTTTGGATTATCGATAGTCGTAGTTGAATAGAGACATCCCTGAGTTGGAGTCAGGATCTTAAAACTCGAAATCTCAAACTTTGGAGCAACTTTATAGTTGTATTCTATATCTTTCACGAGTCATTTCGCAAGTGACTTCTGGATCACTATTTTTCCAGAAGCTCCCAGTGGTAAATCATCTGAAAAAGTACAAAGAAGAATAGATGTATTATCTTGTTTTTTCAGGAGGGCACTTCCAGATACGACGGGCACATCTTCGGAGAGATATTTCAAGTTACAGGCGTAGGCTTTATCCGCAGTTTGATATCGTATCGACCCTGGCTCGAGAGCTACATCTTCATTGAGCTGTAATTGTATGACCGCTCATTTCGGAGGGAGAAGTCCATAGGCAGATACATCATCGTATTGTCTCCAGTTATTTTCTTTATTTTGTACAGCTTTCATGATCGAAATACCTCGAACAAATGGTTCTGATTTGAGAGAGAGTCCAATAGTGTTTTCGAGAGGAAGATTGCTCTTTTCAGCCAAAAGTCATTTCTTGATGACTACGACATATTCTTTTTCATATCAAAGTGGAGCATCAGTTCTCTCTATGGAAAATATATGTGAGCTCGTCGTATTTGATGGGGACACGAGACGAAATGGAAGACTTGCGAAAGATCCAGTATTGATTTTATCCAGTGTAGCAGAAATACTCTCGGTCATCGGTCGCTCGACCAGTACGAGTGACTTCTGTAAGTCTTCACTCTTTATAGGAGCCGTGAAAGCGATCTCTATACCTCGACTCGGAGAAAAACTGACAGGAGTCTGATTTATCGGTACAGCAGATACAACGTTAGTAGTCTTGTCTTTTGGGGTGAATACCTGAGGCGGTTCTGGGAGACAGCCTTTATCAGTTTGAGGATCACATCTTTGAATGCCTGGAGAGACAAATCGTGAGTCTTTCCCCGTGATGAGATCGAGTCTTGGGGTGCTAAATGATCCAGAGAAAGCCTGACTCATCGGATAGAGGAATTCCTTGCCAAGCTCTACTCGTACCTCATATTTTGTAGCGGCTGAAAGGGGATATTTGGTCTTATATTCGAGGATATTTCCACTCGTCCAACTACAAACCCCCTCCAGCGATGGGGTAAATACTACTGGACATGGAAGAGTATCTCTTTTTTTGAGACTACTCGTAGAAACAACGGGAATATTAAATATAAAAAGTGGATTCTTACCGAGAGCGGTCGTCTCGGCATCCGGGATCATACGAGTCACCTCTACCCCACCTACTGCCTCGATCTCAAAAGTAAGAGTATTTGAGAGAGCGACTCCGAGAGTTGTTTGAATATCTGGAGTGATTCCGAGGAGGTATCGCTTTCCGATCTCGAGATTTTTATCGAGGACATATCGCAGAGTATTTCCATCTTTTACTTCGGGACGACCGGGAACAAATGGTGATATCTTAAACGAGTTAGCATTCACCGTCTTTGGATCAATATTATGCGATAAAGTGATGTCGATCGACGGGACATTGTACGGGATCTTCTTGTACTGAAAATCCCAATTTCCCGCTACGACACTCGGAGCAGAAAATGCATCATGAATATACCATCCTATACCACCGAGTATACAAAATGAAGCGAGCACGCTCACTCAGACGAGGATCTTAGGAGAAAAGAAATTTCGGAGTCGAGCGAGCATACTGTCTCCACTCGGAGTTGGAGTAGGGGTTTGCACCGCAAATTCTTTTTTAAGTTTTGCAGCAAATTTTGCATCAAACTTTGTATCTGGTTTGATGGATTGGAGGGTTTTTATAGCTTTCATAATATCAGTTTTATGAGGAGCGAGAGTCGGGTCGATCTCGAGGAGTTCGGCAAATATAGATGCAGGAGTTTTCATATTTAGAAGCTGAGGAGGATGAGGAGAAATGAAGCAATATTTGCAGCGATCTTGGGGAGAGTTCGTGAGATAATCTTTTTTATATTAGAGAGAGATTCTCCCGTAATAGATGATATGTCTTTATAGGGGAGATCATCCCAGATGGCCATCAAAATGATGTCTTTTTGTTTAGATGGGAGAGTATCCAGGTACTCAAGTACTTTTTTGAGCCGGTCTTGATCGTCGAGAATCTGAGCTCGATCGGTCGTTTCAGAAACGGTGTCTTCATGATACTCGAGTGAGTCATGTACCTTATCTGTACGGGAATGATCTACGAGAGTCCGATACGCGATCGTATAAGTCCAGGAGAGGAACTCTTTTTCGGTAGAGCCATGGAACTGGTGAAATGACTCGAAAGCCTTTCGAAATGTCTCTGAGGTGAGGTCCTCTGCCGTATCGACATCAAAGGTACGATAGTAGAGGAAGTCATATATTTTTCGGATACTGTATTCGTAGTATTCACTAAAGGGAGAGATCGGCTGAGTCATACAAAGAGAAGAAAGATGGCAAGTACGTGTACGTTGTATTTTCAGTAAAGGTGACAAAATCATACTCATCTTCATCTTTTTAGAGAGAAATGCAACGGTAACTCTGCCTTGTAAATACATACATGTATGTATAATTATTGAGTTACCTATTTTTCTACCTTGTTCTTTATGCGAGATTTCTTTTTCCGAAAAGTTTCTATACTTTTTTTCGTACTCTTTTCTGCGGGGAGTATCTTTTCTCTCTTCACTGCAGGAGCTGTAGCTCCTTTGGAGGGCTCATTTACTACTACTATTGTCAGCAATGATCAAGTATGACATGGTGAGATCAAGGCAAGTGTTACCATGCAGTTAGGAGACTTCGCTGGGAATATGCCCTTTATCGATTGACCAAATGCTACTAATTCTTGTGTGCCAAGGTATTCGTACTTTCTCGGTACGAATCAAACGGTTATTTATAATTGTGTGAGTCCGACCTATACAGATCTGGCAACAAGACGAACGAGTACAAACTTTATCCTGGTAGATGGGTATGCCCGAATCGCTCCAGTAGGAGGATTTGGATCAGATACTTTCACTCAGAGGACCCCTACGGAGCTCGCGAGTGCTATCGCAGCACTCGGAACGAACGGAGATTACTCACTCTCCGCAAATGGGAGACAGATATCCTATACACGTATCGCTCCAGAGACCGATCCAAACGGGAGTAACATATCACCCGTACAATTATCACACGGCGCATCCTATCTTTCTCGTGTCAGCTCACGAACTGGATACCCAGCAAGGCCAGATCTCTACTCTACCGTAGACTTTACTCCAGCAAATGTTGGATCTGGTGAAACCTATGAAGTGAGTATTGGCACACTTTCCAAAGATGTCTTTGGAGTTTTTAATCCCGTGTATACTCAGGTATACACTGCTACTGGTACTACCGTCGCTGAAGTAACGAGTCGACTAGTAGCTGCCTATACTATAGATCCATCCGCTTACGGCATCACTTGTATCGATAATACCACAAAGGTGACTTGTGCCAGTCCAAACGACCACAATGTAGCGGTCAGTGGATCATCTCGAGTGATCTACTCGACTCCAGATACGATAGCTCCAAGCGTTACTCTCAACGGAGTAAATCCAGACACCATAGCCTATGGTGATACCTACAATGATCCAGGAGCAAACTGGTCTGACAATCGAGATGGGAATGGAATGATCCTCTCTACTTCTGGATCAGTTAATACGAGTGCTCTAGGAGCCTATACTCTCGAATATACAAAAATAGATGCAGGAGGGAATACTGGATCCATCACTCGTACCGTTAATGTGCGAGATGTGACTCCTCCAGTAGTCACTCTCCTCGGTACTGGAACTCTCACTATCGAGCGAGGTTCCGTGTATACTGACTCTGGGGCTACTTGGACGGATAACGCAGAAGGATCGGGATCTCTCATCCTTGCCAATGCAAGTGGAAGTATCAACCTAAATGCAACAGGATCCTATCTCATAGAATATACCAAAACAGATGCCTCTGGGAATGTGAGTAATACCGTCTCTCGTACTATTACCATCGTAGACACGACTCCTCCCACTCTTACTATCACTACCCTTCCCACTACAATCAATGCGAGTGCTCTCCCAATCCGAGGTACTACTACCG